>JBBSHC010000354.1:0-4777 GCA_038253425.1 Leptolyngbyales cyanobacterium
CGGGAGCCTTTTTTAAGTGAATCTCAAGGCTACGGAGCCAGCACTCAAAACTTTCTCTGATAACCCAGCGAGAAGCCGGATTTCTGGATCGTTCAACTAAAATTGTGAAAAATCGTGCCAATTTAGCCAAAACCGCTTATATATTAAGGTCATTCCGTTTGCACAACTAATTGGTATTTTGGGCTGTGTCCATTCCTACCTTTCCTGCAATCCCGTCCTTTCCAGAATGCAATCATCCGGTGGTGAAAGGGCTGGCACACTACAGCGATCAAGATTTGCTGACCTTGTTTCAGCGTCACCCCGACTCTGGACAGTACTTTACGGCAATCTTCTGTCGCTACAGTCCTATGGTTTATACGCTGATTCGTCACTCGGCGCGATCGCCCGTCCAGGCAGACTACTTATTTGCTCAAACCTGGCGGCACATCTTTCATGAACTGGGTGGGGTAGACCTACGTAGCGGCAGTCGTGAGAGTGAAGCGGGCATGACGCTGCAAAGCTGGCTGATTAACGTCACCGCTATTTGCATTAATCGGGCAGACCTGCCGCCTGTCGAAGCCATTCAGTACAATTTGGAAGCAGCACCACCGCCCCTCTGGTGCTACATCGAACGCGCCTTAGATCAGATACCGCCTGTACTCCGATTGATTGTCTTGATGGCACAGACGTTTAATTGGAGCGAAACGCGCATTTCTGCGTACTTGCGTGCAGAAGGCGAAGCCATGTCTCCGGCGGAAGTAAGGGCACAGGTGCAGGAGGGCTATCGACTGTTAGAAGCAACGCTTCCAGAGGATGTGCGTACAATCTATTTAGAAGGGAATGCTAGAAGCGGGTTGGCATTTGGCGTAGCGTCGGTTGAAACGAGCGTAGAGTAAACTGGTTTCATTGCCACATCGTTTATAGGGGCAACGTTCTCAGGGTGGCACATTAGCGCTGGTAAGGCTCTAGAAGCGATACTTTGCTACGCACAACCAAACCAGCATAAACACTTACCCGCACAAATACTCAAAAGAGGCAGGACAATGAATCGTTGGGTCATAAACGTGTTGAGTCAACCACTCATTCTTGGGGCTGTGATGCTGTCGTCTGGGATGGGTGCGATCGCGTTACTGTCTCCGGGTTCAGCTAATGCCGCAGAGCTAAATCAGCAGTTGCAGGTAGACCTGAATAATGGCACCTTGAGCACCACTAGAAATGAAGCAGATCGGCTCTTGCAACTGGGAAAAGACCAGGAGGCAGACGGTTCGCTAGAAGCAGCCGTGCAGTCCTGGCAGCAGGCACTAAAGCTGTATCAAAGTCTGGTTGACCGTCCGGGTGAGGCTACCGCTTATGGTTATCTTGGGTCAGCGTATGGGCAGTTGGGGCAGACTGTAGCGGCAGAAGATGTGTTGCGTCGTCAACTGGCGATCGCTCGTGATGAGCAAGATTTTCAGGGACAAATTTATGCGCTGAATAGCCTTGGCAGAGTGGTGGCAAAGCGGGGCGGTGGCGTCCCGTCGGCAGAAACGATGTTTAATGAAGCCCTCACGATTGCGACCAGCATTAACAGTGCGGATGGTGCAGCGTTGTCCCGCGATAGTATGGGTCTACTCGCCTTTGGCGTGGGTAACCAGAGTCGTGCTATTGAACAGTACAATATTGCGCTCAGAGATGCACGGTTGGCAGGAAGCCCGATGAAGGAGGCTTCTACGCTGAATAACATGGGCGCACTTTACCAGGCGCGTGGCAATTACCGCGACTCCATGAACTATTACGGGCTGGCTGTAAAGTTGACCGATATCAGCCGCGATCGCCCCAACCAGTTTCGCGCGATCGACGGGATGGTTGCTGCCTTGAATGTAACTGGAAACTACAACCAATCGCTTGAGCTGCTTAACGAACGGCTTCAGGTTGCCCAAAAGCTGGAAAACGATCGCCAGGAGCTAATCTCGCTACAAGCACTGGGTCAGCTCTACGAGCAGTTAGGTCATTATCCCCAAGCTCAGCAAACCTACCAACAAGCGATCGAAGTTGCAAGTAATCTGCAAGATCGCAAGCAGGAAGGCATTTTGCGCGAACGGCTGGTCAGTCTTACCCGAAAATAGCGCCTCGGCTTCGCTTAAGACAGGATGGCGCGATCGACTGCTTTGGTAGCAGTTCATTTTGCTCGATCAACTGCTTGCATGGACAAAGTAACGCTACGAAAAACGCTGCTTCAAACACGTCAGGCAATCCCAACCGAAACCTGGCAAGTGAAAAGTAACCAGATTGTCAACCATCTGCGCTCTGCCGCTATTTTTACGCAAGCAAAGACGATTCTTGCTTACTTCAGCATTCGTCAGGAACCCGATCTGAGTTCCCTATTCACAGTGCCAAAGATTTGGGGCTTTCCGCGCTGTGTGGGCAAGTCCCTAAGCTTGCATGTTTGGTCGCCTCAAAGTCCCCTGCAAACGGGAGCCTACGCCATTCCAGAACCGCCTTCCGATGCACCAATGCTGGAACCAGAGCAGGTTGAGCTACTGCTAGTGCCTGCGATCGCCTGCGATACACGCGGTTATCGGTTGGGTTACGGCGGTGGCTTTTACGATCGTCTGCTGGCTGCACCCGTCTGGGCACAAAAGCCCACAATCGGCATTGTGTTTGAGTCGGCTCGTCTACGTCATTTACCGAACGATCCGTGGGATCAACCGCTAACAGCAATTTGTACCGAAGCGGGTTTGTTCTTCGCCGAACGATAACCTGTCTTGTGCTTGCTGTTATAGCTATAGCCATTCTGGTTAGGACGGGGTGCAGGGGGTGGAACCCCTGGCTGGGGGCATTGCCTGCCCCCACACCCCCTTTGCTCCCCATGTCCTAGAGCGTGTCATCAATTAAATCCATAACCCTTTCAGGAGTGAGCTTTTAGCCTTTTATAGGAATAGTTATAAAGCTTGAGATCCCCGATTAATAAGGCTTCTACGGCTAATTGATGACAGCCCCTAAGCTCAGTGGCAGCAGCTATATGAGCCTACTGTTATGAGCGGCTTACATCACCAGGTTTTACTGACACCAGATTTTATTGAAATGGAGCAATCAGCAACGGGTCAGCAAAGTAATTTGCAAACAGAACTTGACACCTATCATCAGAAGTAGCGATACTGGATAACTGGCTGTCTATTCCTGCTCGGATCAGGTCGGACGCAACAAAAGCCTTTGCAAGAGTGATGAGTTGGTGGTTTTAAGGCTTGGGTAAGCAGCAGACGTTGCTTTAACTCAGCACTCAAAATTCAACACTCAAACTCCTAAGGCTACCTGTACGGCAACTTTTAGGGTATTTTCATGACTTCCTACGCAATTATTGAAGCGGGTGGCAAGCAGTTACGTGTAGAGCCGGGTCGGTTCTATGACATCAACCGCTTGGCGGCAGAACCCGACACCAAAATCACGATCGACAAAGTGCTGTTCGTCCAGGATGACGGCGACATTAGCGTTGGTCAACCGTTGGTGGCAGGTGCCACTGTAGAAGCAACAGTGATGCAGCATTTGCGCGATCGCAAGATCATCGTCTACAAGATGCAGCCCAAAAAGAAAACGCGCAAGAAGCAGGGGCATCGTCAAGATTTGACCCGCCTCATGATCGACAGCATCAACGTTGGCGGTTCTGCAACCAAAGCAGCGAAAAAAGAAAGCGCTCCGTCAGCAACGACTGCTGAACCTGTGGCAACCACCGAAGCGGATGACGCATAGCCAAAGGCGCTTAAATAGTCTTCTGCGCTGAGCCGCATTCCTGGCTTAATGACACTAAACTTGTAAAGAGAGATCGAGGGAACTATGGCTCATAAAAAAGGTACAGGCAGTACTCGTAACGGTCGCGATTCTAATGCTCAGCGTTTAGGCGTCAAGCGCTACGGTGGGCAAACCGTTAAGTCAGGCAATATTTTAATCCGGCAACGTGGCACTAAGGTACATCCTGGTAACAATGTGGGTCGCGGCTCAGACGATACGCTGTTTGCGTTGATCAACGGCATCGTTACCTTTGAGCGCTACGGCAAAAACAAGAAAAAGGTCAGCGTGTATCCCGTTGCTACTGAAGCGCCCCTTGCGGAAGCGGTTGCTGCACAGGGTTAATTCTTTGCTTTCAAAATGTGAATAGCGTTTAACGTCAAAGCATCCTTTCTAAAGGGTAAGAACCGACGTTGAGCGCTTTTTTGTTGCTTAAGACACTCTGCCGCCTTTAAACTCATAGCCGTTCACAACGTAATAGTTTTTGATCCAGATGCCAAAGCGGGTAATGGGAACTGTGATGGGAGCAGTCGTGCGATCGAATTGAGCAAGCAGTTCTGGCGATATGGGATGCCAATCGTCTGCCAGAATAACAGCATTCCGACCCTTAAACGCCCGATCGCTGGTGTACCAAAAGTCGAATTGATCGACGCGATCGGAAATGGCGGTTACAGTCTTATCGTTAAGCTGGTAGGCTAACGCCGACGCAGAACGATAATCTGTCGTTGCTAAAAAGCGATCGTCTCCAACTACTCCTGACTGCTTTTTAACCACGGCTGCCACCTCATCCCAGCCAAACAGCATCCGCGAATCCGGATCAGTTTCTTTGTCAAATAGCGCCGACAGCGGAAAGATGCTGTAATGCACGACTAACAATGTTGCAAACAGCAACCCGTAGAACTGTGTGGTAAGAAAAAGAAGTTTACGAGGACGAGGATAATCAGAGTTTTGCGTTTCCAATGCTGACTGCTGACTGCTGACCGCTGACCGCTCTCCTTTCTCAAAAAACATTGGCAATAAGGGAAACAGCAGTAAA
>JBBSHC010000355.1:0-4771 GCA_038253425.1 Leptolyngbyales cyanobacterium
AATGCATTCAACAATCGTCTCTTCTGGCTCAACTTTGCCACCAGGAAACTCCCACAGACCGCCAAGCAAACCATCTTGAGGGCGGCGATCGATCAAAATTTGCTCCTGATCATTCCAAATCACCGCAACGCCAACCATTTTGTGAGGCAGGGGGGCACGTGTTTCAGACATAGGCAGTTCTGCTTGAATGCCTTGATTGTACGCCTGACAGTGGATTTTCCAGGGACAACTTAGGCATAAGGGCTGCTGCGGTGTGCAGATCGTTGCACCCAGATCCATCATTGCCTGGTTAAAGTTGCGGGGCTGTTCGGGATCCAGGAGCGCTTCTGAGAGTTGCCAGAGGTAAGCGATCGCTCGTTTGGGTGGCACCTTCAACCCGATCAAGCGTGCCAGTACTCGTTTTACATTGCCGTCTAAAATAGCGACAGGCTGATCAAACGCCGCACTCAAAAGCCCTCCGGCTGTGGTGCGTCCGATCCCAGGCAACTGCATCACAGTTTCCCAATCATCAGGGAAAATGCCCTCGTATTGCTGCACAATCACCTGAGCCGCTTTATGCAGATTACGGGCGCGGGCATAGTAGCCAAGTCCTTCCCATGCTTTGAGTACCTGCTGTTGGTCTGCGATCGCCAGCGCTTTGATGGTGGGAAAAAGCACGAGCCAACGATGGTAATAGGGCAACACCGTTTTTACCTGAGTCTGTTGCAGCATAATTTCTGAAACCCAGATCGCGTAAGGATCGCGGTTCTGTCGCCAGGGTAAATCACGCCCAAATTGACCGTACCAGGAGAGTAATGATTGCCTTAAAGCAGCAATAGCAAAATGCGACAAGCGATCGCCTGCCGCATCAAAGGAATTCTGTGGTTGTTGTCGTTGTTGCCGCTTGGTCGTCGCTTTGAGAGTGTGGGCTGATCCCGTTGACATAGCGATCGCGTTCTAAATGCCAGACTCAGCCTATCAAAGTACTGGAGCTTACAGAGTTGATCGTCTAGATCCAGAAGCGTACTTAAAATCAACGCCCAAGCGGAAAGCTCACCCTATGGCACTGCTACTCTGAAACCGAAGCGCCCAGGTCGGTAGAAGCAAGCGACTTCTCAAACGCCATACGCTGCTCGGCATTGTGTAAAAAGTAACCACTCATCATCGCTGACGCTAACAGGCGACCCAGGTCTTCGCGGCTAGTAGTGATCATGACGTTGAAGCTGTCAGGCGGTAAGGCACCCAGCAAGCCGATAATGTTTCGTTCCATGACCTGGAAAACATCGGTAGACGCGGGGCGAGAAAGTTGCGCGATCGCGTCAGGACTCAGCGACTGGACGTAATGCAAAAACTGATTGCTCGATTCTGTTCCACTGCCAAGAAACTCTGGCACTCGATCTGATGTGTTGTTCACTGAAAGAACCTCGATCTAACGGCTGTAGGCTTGTATAAACAAATGTATCAATACCCTGCTAAAACCGAATTGAGTAGAACCGAACCAACAAATGGGGGATGGACGTACTTGGAAAGGCTAAAGGCTAATGGATGAAGGCTAAGGGCTAAAGGTCGGTGATCTTTTTGTCCTTTGTCCTTGCAGTATCCTTCAGCCCTTGCCCTTGCAACAGCCCTTTTAGCTAGCCAGGTACTCGCCGATCGCTGCTTTGCGTTTCCGTAGTTTAGTGAGGGCTTCACGCTCAATTTGACGCACCCGTTCACGGCTAATGTTGAGGCGATCGCCAATCTTCGCTAACGTGAGGGCTTGCCCATCTTCTAGACCAAACCGGAGCGCCAGGACTTCACGTTGTTGAGGGGTTAGTTCTGCCATCAGGCTTTCTAAATCGGCACGGAGCGAGGATTGCAGCGCAAAATCTTCTGGCGAAGCACCTGTATCTTCTAGCAGTTCGCCCAGTTCTGTGTCCTGGTTGTCACCCACGCGGAGGTCAAGCGAAAGGGGTTGGCGCGATCGCTCTAGATACTCTCGCACCTGTCGGGGGGTTAGCTCCAGCTCATTGGCGAGTTCGGCTGCTGTCGCCGCTCGTCCCAACTGTTGAGAAAGCTGGCGTTGTGCCTTCTTGATTTTGTTGAGCTTTTCGGTGATGTGAATGGGGAGGCGAATGGTGCGCCCTTTCTCAGCGATCGCGCGTGTAATCGCCTGCCGAATCCACCAGTAGGCATAAGTTGAAAAGCGATAGCCTTTTGTGGGATCAAACTTCTCGACGCCGCGCTGCATCCCAATCGTGCCTTCCTGAATCAGATCCAGGAGGTCAACGTTGCGCTTAGTGTACTTTTTGGCGACCGAAACGACTAAACGCAGATTGGCTTCGACCATTTTGCGCTTGGCGTTTTCACCTTCAGCGATCGCTTGCTGCAAAGATTCTTCGGAAAGATCAACTTGCTGCATCCACTCGGCGAGGGTAGGGGCATGGTCAAGCTGCTGTGCTAAAAGTTCCTTAGCGTCATACAGCACAGATAAACGCTGCACTTGTTTGCCGTAAAGGATCTCTTGCTCATGCGTTAACAGAGGCACACGACCAATTTCTCGTAAGTAAGCGCGTACTAAGTCGGTTGAGGTTTGAGCGGTCTTCATAGCGCTGCTTTGAGGGGTGACAGTGAATTGAAGGCTGGGGGGTTCCAACCAGTGAAATTGTTGAATGAGACAGTGATGAGTAACTTGAATGGGGGTGCGTAACTGAGAGAAGTCTTCTCACAACTTTTGCAAAACGGGCGGGATACAAACTGAGCGAGAGGCGACTAAACCAACGGACAACAAAACTGAAAGAGCGACGAGTCAGAGAAAACGGCAGTTATGTGGCTAATGATTGAGTAAGCCGTTCACCTGACAACTCGACTGTAAACAAAAGAACGTATTAATAAATGTAACATTTCTGAGAGGGGACGTATACCTCTCTAGAAAGATTCCGCCGTGCAAGCGGTTAGTCAGAGGCAAGCTGTCTTCACAAAGACATCCTTTAGATACACAAGTCTACCCAGAATGAAACACTGCAAATGCATCCTGTAAAACAAAACGGCACGAACCTCATCGGGAACGATCGCTAGACTGGGAGTGTGTTCTAAAAACCCCGCCAAGAATTGAGATTTCCTTAAGAAACGGCTCGCCTTTGTAACATTTCTTAATGCTGAGTGTAATCTTGCAGCGCCTTAACAGATAACGTCTGAGACTGGAGCGATCGAATAGCGGCAGTCGTTGCTTTGGCACCCGCGATCGTCGTCACAATAGGAATTTTGTACGACAGAGCAGTGCGACGAATCAGGCGACCGTCTGCTTTGGCTTCTTCCCCAGAGGGTGTGTTGATAATGAGCTGGATTTTTTCGTTTTTGATTGAGTCCATAATATTAGGACGACCTTCATGCAGTTTCAAGACCAGTTCAACTTCCACGCCCTGTTCGCGCAGTGCCTTGCGGGTGCCTTCGGTGGCGACAATGTGAAAGCCAAGTTCAAGCAGCTCTTTGGCCACAGCTACAACTGCCGCTTTGTCGCGATCGCTGGTGGAAACAAACACCGTGCCGCTTAAGGGCAACCGCTGCCCGGCTCCTAACTCTGCTTTGGCGAACGCAGTACCAAAATTGTCATCAATGCCCATCACCTCGCCAGTGGAACGCATTTCAGGACCGAGAATTGTATCGGTGCCGGGGAATTTCTCGAAGGGCAGTACCGCTTCTTTGACCGCGATGTGCTTGGGAATGACTTCTTGCGTGTAGCCCAATGTTTCCAGCGATTTACCGGACATGATTCGGGCTGCCATCTTTGCCAACGGTACGCCGATCGCCTTCGACACAAACGGTACCGTGCGCGACGCCCGTGGGTTTGCCTCTAGAATGTAAACCTGCTCACCCTGCACCGCGTATTGAATATTCATGAGCCCAACGACATTCAGCGCTTTTGCTAGTTGGACTGTCCAGGTGCGAATTTGTTCCAACACTGGCTGACTGAGAAAAACCGAGGGCAAGGAACAGGCAGAATCGCCAGAGTGAATGCCTGCTTCTTCGATGTGCTCCATGATGCCGCCAATCACTACGTTACCGCCCTGATCAGCGATCGCATCGACATCAACTTCGACGGCATTTTCCAGATACTTATCAATCAAAATCGGGTGATCTGGCTCTACCAGCACGGCAGCGGTCATGTAACGCTGTAGCTCGGCATCAGAGTAAACAATTTCCATGCCCCGTCCACCCAGCACATAGCTGGGGCGCACCACCACGGGATAGTTAATGCGACGGGCGACTTCTAGCGCTTCGCCATAGCTGCGGGCAAGACCATTGGCAGGCTGCTTGATATCCAGTTCGCGCAGAATTTTTTCAAACCGTTCTCGATCTTCGGCAATGTCGATCGAGTCGGGAGAGGTGCCCCAGATTTTGGTCGTCACCGCACAATCAGGGCTATTGAGATAGGTTTGCAACGGCACTGCCAGCTTTAAGGGCGTTTGTCCGCCAAATTGAATGATGACGCCTTCGGGGTTTTCGGCTTCGATGATGTTGAGCACATCTTCTTTGGTGAGCGGCTCAAAGTAGAGGCGATCGCTGGTGTCGTAATCGGTCGAGACGGTTTCGGGGTTGGAGTTGACCATGATGGTCTCGAAGCCGTCTTCACCTAAGGAAAAGGCGGCATGACAGCAGCAGTAGTCAAACTCAATGCCCTGACCGATGCGGATCGGACCGCTGCCCAGAACCACCACCGGGTCGACATCCGCCGACGCCTCCGGCCCGGAGCGGGGCCCCTCGTTCTCCACCTCGAAGGTTGAGTAGTAATAAGGAGTTTGCGCGTCGAACT
>JBBSHC010000356.1:0-4770 GCA_038253425.1 Leptolyngbyales cyanobacterium
CATTTGAGTGACCCGACCGAAGACGCAGCAACGCCCAATCCGTGGGTGCGAGTGCTCAACGGCAAGCGGGGATTGCACATCGTGATGCTTTACCTGGTGTTAGGACAGTGGCGAGTGCCGTGGAGCTTCTGCATCTGGCACGGCAAGGGCACTGCGAGTCCCCCTCAACTCGCCTGTAAGCTCCTCGCTCGTGTGCCCAAGACCCTGACGAAACGTTTTACAGTCATTGTTCTGGCAGATACCGAGTTTGGTACTGTGGAGTTTCTCACGGCGGTGCGAAAACGGCACTGGCGAGCGGTCGTTGGAATGCGCTGCACTCGTCGAATGGACACGGGCAAACCCCTCAAATCGCTCTACCGTCACGCCAAACGGGGACAGCAGGTGAGACTCGTGGGCATCGAGGTGCCGTTGACCGTTTCCTGGTTTTGGCTCAAGCGCAGCGATGGCAAGCGGGAATTGCGTTTTGTCGTCTCCACCTATCCCTATTCTGGGGTCTACCTCGTGCGATTAGGACGACAACGGTGGGCCATTGAGGGCTTCTTCAAAACCATCAAACATCGCTTTGGCTTGCATGGCTTTGGACAGAAGACTCGGCTGGGCATTTACCGCTGGTTGCTGTTATCCCTCATTGCTTACCTGCTTGCCCATTGGGTCTCTCGAACCTTCCCCACCTGGGCACCGCTTGATTGGGGGGAAGTCAGTGCCCAAGCGATTGCAGAACTTTTGCCTCAAGTCCTATGGATCAAGCTATTACATCAGATTCAAAAGCACCGGAAACTTGCGGATGACCTGGGGTTTGAAATCCTCGTCAAGCCCCTCCCCTTACCTTGTTGAGACTGCTGCAAGATCTGAGTCAACCTTGTCGGTCTGGATGCGGGCAGGAGTTCGATCAATTTTCGTGGAGAGTTCATCCTCTAATTGCCCCAAGTACTGCGGGAGGGAGTTTTGCAACACCAGCGAGTCTTGGTGAATGGAGGCAGCGACTTCATTCCGTGCCCGCTCCTCCCACAGTTGCATAATTCGCTTTGCATTTTGCTGAAGGCGAACAGACGTTGGGTTAGACATCAATTTTGTTTCTGGGTCTGGACGGTGGAAAGGAGAGATTGAGTTGAGGATGGGTGATCTTATGCCACACAAAGGTCAAGCAATCGCTCCCGCAGCTTTTGAATTTAACATAACTTAAGTTCCAGCCTGAAAGTTCTCCTCAGAGTGATTTCGATGTTTGACATCTAACACTCAGGTCAGCCAGAGTAGAAACTGAGTCACCAATAGGTTTTTCCAACTTTATCGATTAGGCTCGTTCATCTGCGTCCCTCCACAGAAGTCCCAGATCTTAGAATTTCTTGATGATTCTACTCATTGCCGCATCCTCACTCGTACCTTTGCAGGAGAGTTTCTGTATTGCTTGTTTTAGAGAGTAGGTTGCACAATTGCTTTCTGTGCCATTACTCCGACTGTTGCGTAATAAATCGCCCACGTATTTCGATTCTCTGCAAACTGGCAATAGTTCTCAATGTCTATCTGTGTTGCCTTGCCAGTTGCAATATATTTCTCCGCTAATTGTAAAGCAGACATTTTCATCACGCTCGCAATCCCTGAACCTCCGTTTGCTAGCGGCACGTCGTTCTCGACGGTTAGGGGTTCTAAGCCTAATTCTTGCAAAATTGCAGGTAATTTCACCCCTAATGCAGCATCTACCCCCCGGTTCTCATACATTTGCAGAATCGCTTGGTTGACTCGGTTCACCGAATCACGAGTGGCTCCAGAAATGGCTCTGGCAACCGAGAAGTCAGGCTCTTCTAATACCAGCCATCCTCCTGGTTTGAGCAATGCAATCATTTTGGATAACGCCGCTTGAAAGTCCGGGAGATGAATGAGAACGTAACGCGCATGGACAAGATCGAAGAGACCTTGTTCTAGGGGAAACTGCCGAATATCGACCTTGAAGACCTCTACGTTCGGTTGATTCAGGTGGGCAAGAAACTGAGTGGTTAAATCGACCGCCACGACTTGACCCTGTTCTCCGACCACGGTCGCCAGCCATCGTGAGATCGAGCCTGCTCCTGCTCCCACTTCCAAACAGCGCCACTGTTCTGTAATGCCAGTGGACTGAATTCGGCTGCGGCTGGCTGGATCAAAGACTTGTTCAATGGCTTGCAGTCGCTCTAGTTCCCTCGACTGCTGCGCGTCGCCGAAAACGTATTGATCTGTTGACATGCCCCTCTCTACTCTCTCGTGACAGTTCCTAAGTAGACAGGATATCCCAACGTCATGTTAAGTAATTGCTAATCTGCACCTTTCCGCAGAAGTCCAAGCCGAAAGCCTGATTCTGCCGTGGGAAGTGTGCCAGTTGGGGAACGAGAGACTGCGGGTTTGAGGCTGTCTCAATTCTGTCTCATTTTAGTTTCTAGTCCAAAAAGAGTCCAGAGCCGTTTTTTAGGTACCCTTGTGCCAGTTGATCCCAGCACCTGGAAGGATGATCGCTCTGGGCATTAGTCGTCCGACGTACTATCGCTACATCAGTCCTGACTTAAATAATATTGCGAAAACAAACACGGAGTGATCATGTGTACAACGAGCTTGTTAGCTTGTGCTTCTAAGAACTGGCTGTCCTGTTACAATCACTGATTCAATAATGTTGGCGGCTTGATGTACTCCACCAGAGTTCTGAATTGCTGATTGTAAACGCAAGGACTGGAGTCTATACGAATCCTGAGTCAGCACCTTGTGAATCAAAGATCGCAGGCTAGCAACCGTCAAATTGGAAATAGATAGCATCTCTCCTACCCCTGACCAAACGATGCGGGCAGCGATTCCAGGCTGATCATTCGCAATTGGAATGGCAACCATGGGTACTCCATAAGTGAGCGACTCTAGAACCGTGTTTAAGCCTGCATGGGTGATGGTGAGGGAGGCTCTTTTCAGTACCTCTAATTGCGGTGCATAGCGAACCACCAGAGGGTCTCCAGGTAAGGTTGACATTGCCTCTAGGGACATTCCGCCCCCCAGCGAGATCACCAACTGAACATCTAATCCAACACAAGCGGCGGCGATCGCCTCGAACACTGGCAAAAGCTGATTTTGAATGGTTCCCATTGAAGCGTAGACCAGCGGTTGCCCAGTTAATTGATCCCAAGGAAATGAGATTTTCTCCCGTCCAATTGAGCTGTGGTAAGGTCCAGTAAAATGAAAGTGCGGGGGCAAACTCGTGCGAGGAAACTCAAATTCAGCAGGCTGCTGGCTAAGTTGAGCGAGTTTGGAATAGTTGTCGTTTGAATGAGAAGGGGAGGGTAATTTCCATTGTTGTCGATACTCCGCCATTAACTTCCTGATAGACCTGGTTAAAACGGTCGATAACGCATAACCGACTTGGTTCCTTAATTTTGCGCCCCAAATGGAACTATACTTCCAGGCAGTAAACAGTGGGGGAACGCCGATCTCTCGATTTAAAGGCAGGGCGTTGCATAGACTAATGAATGGGATATTTAGAAGGTCAGCGACCGTTCCTCCCACTGGAGAGCATTGATCGACCAGTAGAGCTTCAATCCCTTCCGATTGAATGACTGTTGGGGCCTCTTGAAGAATAACTCGCATATCCTGCTCAACCGTCTTGAGGGTATCCTTCAAAGCGCTGATTCCGCTGAGTGTGCCTCTATGAGTCAAGATCTCTGCCTCCGAGCCTAGGGGACGCTCAACCGCACCGATCGCCCTGAACTCAAAGCATGCAGCTAATACTTTTTCCCGTGTATCCAAAATGTTGATAACGGTTACACGATGTCCCCGTTGCTGAAGTTCATGGCTCAAAGCAAAGAGGGTTGTAAGGTGGCTTCCAGTTGGGCAGATAACCCCAAAATGAGTCATACAGATTCAAGCTGATTTCCAGGACGCATCCACAGAACCTCACTTTACCATTAGAGAAATAATAGTAGAGGCTGGAGATTTCTGGACTAACGATCTGGAATGAAAACAAACTCAACCCCTATACCATCACTCGTCTGATTGCCCGACGAATGGCAGTGCAACGCCAAGGCACGATCGTCAATGTCTCGAGCCTGATGGGAAAAATCGCCGCCCCGACGATGGCAACCTATTCTGCGACCAAGTTTGTAATTCTGGGGTTCACTCAAGCCCTGCGAAGCGAACTAGCAGCCCACAATATCCGAGTCATCGCCCTGCTGCCCTCTCTGACAGACACGGATATGGTGCAGAACTTCGAGTGGTTTCGATGGGTGATGCCAACCACCCCTCAAAAAATAGCTCAGACCCTGATAGCGGGACTGGAAAAGGAATCGCCTGAAATTTTAGTAGGATGGCAAAGTCATCTTGCGGTGTGGGGTAATCGCCTGATGCCGTGGCTAGTCGAGACCGCTTCACGATTAGCGGCTCCTCTTGCCGAGAATCGTCAGGCACCCGATGCCAGATTCAAAGAGGCTAGGGCAGATTCTCGTTAAAACCTTCTAATCAGGAGTTTCATTCTTGGGTTTGAGATGCAGTCGAGTAGGACATCGGTTCAGATATCTCTGGCTAAGAGAGAATAGGCTTGGTGACGTGATTTTAGGAGCAACCATGATGACAATTTCGATGTATCAAGTCCTAGTGCCGTCGCTAGCCCGATCGCTGAACAATCTCGCAGCAATCTTGGAGAAAGGCGCAGCCCATGCTGAAGCCCAAAAAGTTGATCCAACCGTGCTGATTAACAGCAGGCTTTACCCCGATATGTTTCCGCTGGGGCGACAAGTCCAGATTGCCTCAGACATTGCTCGACGGGGA
>JBBSHC010000357.1:0-4765 GCA_038253425.1 Leptolyngbyales cyanobacterium
CAGGGCTAAATAGTGCATCCCGTTTAAATTCTTGAGAGCGTTCCGCTATTCCGGAAGGGGATGGTGCTTGCTTGGTGAAATCATTCTAAATGTATTAAACTTCGGCAGAGCTTGATAGGTTAGATGATGCAGCCGGAGCCGCGATGACAACGTTTACACATCGGTTGGCAGCAGACCAACAGGCAACCGTGGCTTTGACTCTTGCCTTGACCGCAGAAGAACGGATGCGATCGCGCCATCGATTTGAAACCTCAGATGGTCAAGCAGTTTACCTCCAGCTACCGAGAGGCTCTGTTTTACGAGATGGCGATTTGTTGCAGTCTGAGGATGGAGTGATTGTTCGAGTCATCGCGCAGCCGGAACCTGTTTTAACAGTAAGAGCAGATGGTTTACTTAAGTTGTTGCAGGCAGCGTACCATTTAGGCAACCGCCATGTGCCGTTGGAAATGACTGCAACATATTTGCGTCTGTCTCCTGATCCCGTCTTGAGAGACATGCTAGAGCACCGGGGGCTGGAGGTGATTGAAGAGTTGCAACCGTTTCAACCAGAGAGGGGGGCGTATGGGCATGGGCACTGAAGGCTAAAGGCTGAACGCTGAACGCTGAGGAATAAGGAATAAAGGATGGGGGATGAAAGTGAGCATGTTCGCTTGCTGCGGTTGTTGCAGTTGGCGAGTCCGGCACTGCCTGTAGGGGCGTATAGCTATTCTGAGGGGATGGAGTCATTAGTTGAGGCTGGCACGATTGACAGCCACATGGCGCTTGAAGCGTGGCTTATACGGGAACTGCGTTATGGTGCCGTTCGTATTGAGATGGCGGTGATGGTACGGGCTTATAACGCTTGTCAGGCAGATGATTTGGCTGGCTTGAGCCGATGGAATCACTGGTTAACAGCAGCGCGTGAAACCGAAGAGTTGCGATCGCAGAGTTTGCAGATGGGTCGATCGCTCATGCGGTTGCTCCAAGATTTGCACCTGTTAGACAGACAAACGCTCACAGTTTTACAGCAAGACGGATGCCATTTTGCGATCGCTTTTGCGGTGGCAGCGGTCCACTGGGAGCTTACATTGTCTACAACGATGCTAGGCTATCTCCACAGTTGGGCAAGCAATCTAATGAATGCAGGCGTCAAACTGATTCCGCTCGGGCAAACAGCCGGACAGCAACTATTACTGAATCTTCAGCCAGCGATTGAGCAAGCGGTAGAGGAGGTTTTAAGACTGCAGGATGATGCTTTAAGCAGTTGCAGTTGGGGCTTAGCACTCGCAAGCATGGCGCATGAAACCCAGTACAGCCGACTGTTTCGCAGCTAACGAGGCTCGTCTAGATCAAACCGGGTTCGCAAAACTAGAAAACGATCACTAATAGAGCAGCACAATCGTTTTTAGTTCGTTAGTCAGCAGCGATCGATCGGTTTGTTGCCCGCCCTACCGTTCTTACAGCAAGTTCCGTCTGTGAAAACTCACCCCAACTCAAAAAAACACAACATTTTTCTTTAAAATTGGAATCGACAGAGCATATACTAGACGTTCTGGCTAAAATTATTTAGACGAAATTAGAGGAAGTTAGATGTCGCGATATCGAGGTCCACGCCTGCGGATTGTGCGTCGGCTGGGAGACTTGCCTGGGTTGACTCGCAAATCACCCAGACGTGCATACCCACCCGGTCAGCATGGTCAAGACCGCAAAAAACGCTCTGAGTATGCGGTGCGCTTAGAAGAGAAGCAAAAACTCCGCTTCAACTACGGGTTGACCGAGCGGCAATTGCTGCGCTATGTGCGTAAAGCTCGCCGAGCCGCTGGTTCTACTGGGCAAACCCTTTTGCAACTGCTAGAAATGCGCCTGGACAATACAATCTTTCGCTTGGGCATGGCACCGACGATTCCTGGAGCGCGCCAGTTGGTCAACCACGGACACGTGACTGTAAATGGTCGTGTGGTTGATATCCCTAGCTACCAGTGCCGACCTGGAGAAGTCATCGGTGTGAAGGATCAAGATCGTTCTCGTAAGATTGTCGAGACGAACCTTCAATATCCCGGTTTGGCAAACTTACCCAGTCATCTGGAGTTTGACAAAAATAAGCTAGTTGGCAAAGTGAACAGTGTGATCGATCGGGAATGGATTGCACTTCAAATCAACGAACTGTTGGTGGTTGAGTACTATTCTCGACAGGCTTAACGTTTCAAGTTTGATTGACTTTACCGCGGCATTAAACCAAAATTTAAGCCTCCTGACGAGCCGTTGTTCAGGAGGCTTTTTTGGCGTTTAGACTCAGCGGTAGCAGTCGAAAATGGCAGTTACGATCGCTGGCAGTAAAGCTCCCACATCTGCGTGTAAGCGTTTTCCATTTCGTGGGCAAACTGCTTACCGTTCCACAAGGGCGAGGTGTGTCTAGACTGGCGCAACTTCCAAGCAACTTGCTGCCGTAGCTGGACATCGCTGCCCAGCCGGACGCCCCACTCTACATACTCCTCATCTGTCCAGGCAATGCCCTCAGTGATGCCTACATTCATCATCATGGTATAGCTATTACTGGCAGCAAACTGCTCACCCACCCGCGTTACCAGTGGTATGCCCATCCAAAGCGTTTCCAGCGTAGTGGTCGCGCCGTTATAGGGAAACGTGTCCAGTACAACGTCAGCAATGCCTAAATTTGCTCGATGGGTTGCTTCAGAAGCAACTTCCGACAAAAAGCGCAGGCGATCGGGAGTCACCCCTTCTGCCTCTGCAATCTCAATAAAAAATTGCTTCATCGCTGCTTCGTCGGCTAAACCTTTGATTAAAAAATAGCTATTAGGCACACCCGCAAGAACCTTCATCTGCAAATGCACTGTGTCAGCGTGTCGCTTATAGCCTTTCTGGCTACTGAGAAAAATGATGGCATCAGCGGGAAGGTCAAGGTGTTCGCGTCGGAGCGTTGGCACACCGACCTCAAAACCATCCACAGCGATATAGGTTTGAGGCAAGCGCCAAATGGTTTCAGCGTAATGGTCTTGTGCCCACTCTGGTAGCACATAAGGGTCGGCAATAAAGTAATCAACTGTAGGAATGCCAGACGCATCCCAGCCTAACCAACTTACCTGCACGGGAGCAGGTTTCAGCGACAGTATTTCACAGTTCAAATCCAACGTGATGCTGTCTAAATCAATCAGAATATCAATGCCATCGTGATGAATACGTTCAGCTAACTCCAGGGTATCGTTTGACCCATCAATGCCCCGCCGCCACACATTGTCAAACTGGCTAATGTACCAATCGTACAGAGAATCATGCTGCCGTTCATTGATGAAGTAGCCGTAGAGTTGAACGCGATCGCGATCGTGGTATTGCAGCAACCACCGCGCTAGCCAGCCAACCGAATGTCTGCCCATACAGTGAGACAGATACCCAATCTTCAACGGTTGAGCAGTCGTGCGACTACGACTAACGTTTCGCTGCTGATATCGCTCTGCCTGATCATTTGCATTGCTTTGTATATTGCTAGAACACAGCGCCGTCACTCGATTTTGGAGGGAACGGTTTTTGCGTAAGTCGTCTCTGAAATAGGGTAAAAAATAAGTTGAAGTGAATAACCGAGTGGTGTGCACCGGGTGCATGTGTGTCGGCTTTTCTGCAATCAAAGACTCTAACAACTGCTCATGCTGCTGAAACGCTGTCAGTGCTTTTTCCCAGTAGCCACCTGCCGTCATCAAGCCTCGCAAGATCAAATGACTAGAAAAAAGCTTCTCTGGTAAATTGTCCGTTAGTTCATAGCGCCGTAGTGCCGCTTGAATGCCCTCATCATACTCACCAGCATTTTGATAAAACGTGGATAAATGACCGAGGATTTCGACGTTTTCCGGGTCGATACGCAGATATTGTTCTAGCAAGTGTGCGGCAAACAAGGGCTGTCGCTGGGAGAAGGCAAGTTTGACTGCTGCGGGTAGCACTACCGCCATCAATGACTCATGACCCTGAAGCTGCGTTAGACAGGCTGATGCAAACTCCAGCGCGATCGGATCAGGAGCAAGCGTTGTCAGCACACCATCCAGCACTGACAGCAGTAAGTCAGCGTCAATCTGGCTTTTCGCTGCTGTTGACAGGTAGGGAATGATCTCTAGCGAGTGTAAGTCGTCACTGGTTAGCGTCTCTAGCGCGATCGCACCTTGAACCAGGTGCAGCAGGTTGGCAAGGTTATCCGGCTGAATTTCGCGGATATGCTGCCGAATTACCCAGGCAATAGAGTGTTCTTGACTTGCCTCACGCCGTTCTGCCTCAGTTAGCAGCACCTGAATAAGTTCAGTCGTCCACTGCTCAATTTGCTCCGGTTCGCCGTCCGACATGCCAAACAGCCAGGTAGTCTGTGCCTCTGTCTCTTGCCCCTGCAACAGCAACAGCAACCCTAAATACCAGTAGTATGCTTTGACTTCTGGCTCAGCTTCGATCGCTTGTTCATAAAAGCCAATCGCCTGCCTGTAGTCACCTTGCACCAACCATTGATAGGCTTGGGGATGCCATGCGATTGGGTTGGTCAAATGAGAGGTGGCACTCATGGGGCAGTTTTGGGGTAGATAAGAACAAGTACCCAAAGGGTAGCAAAGGGCTACTTGTTCTAGCTCAGTCGCTAACAAATATAGAAGAAATAAATATAGAAGAAATCAAAATGAGAGAAACTAACTGGGGCTTTAGCCCGCTCCAAGCTAAGAATGCTTCAGAAGCATAGCTAGTTTAGCGCAGTAAAGTTACCGCATGTTGGAGCCGCATTTGGATCAAACACTAAGGCAGC
>JBBSHC010000358.1:0-4750 GCA_038253425.1 Leptolyngbyales cyanobacterium
GCCTAAAACTGATAGCTCACGCTAAAGTTAAAGCCCCTATCCTGAGCATCGTTGCCGCGATCGCGCAAATCGACAAACGGTACAGCGTAATCAAGTCGGATATTTAGTTGGGGTAGAGGTTGCCAGAGGAGTCCCAGACCGATCGCGGCGAGAAATTTTTGCGAGGGTAGCGGGTTGGGGTTGTCTGACTTGTTCCAAACGGTGCCCATGTCGAAAAACGGTGCAAGCTGGATGGTGGGTATGCCTGCTTCATCCCGCAGCACTGCAATGCGATCTTCTAACGAGAAGCGGAAGCCATTATCGCCCGATCGCGCATTTTGACGATAGCCACGCAAAGATTGCCCACCCCCGATCACAAACTGCTGAGACGGCAGCAAACTATCGGGTGTGAGTTGCAGATCTAGCTGAGCGATGAGCAAATTGCTGGTGCCTAATCGCTGTACCCGCTGTGCCTGCGCCAACCAGCTAAAAAAGCGTCCATCTGGAGTGGGGGCATCATTCTTCGTTGCGTCTAAAATGCCAAGACCAAAATTAAACTGCGATCGCAGTGCCCAGGCTCCTTGCGGGTCGCGCTTAACGTAATCTTGCCCAAACTTAAGGACGCGCGTTTTGCTGTTGCCATTAGCATCGGGACCAATGCCAAACGGAAAACCCAGGTCGTTAAACAAAAACGTCTGCCCATCTTGCAGGGCAAAACCAAGCGACAACGCCAACTCTTCGCGGGGCGTCCGAATGATTGGTTGACGATAGCTGAGTTCGTAAAGCGTCGTCTCACCACGAATATCCAATGCCCTAAACGCCGGATCAACAATGTGGTTTTTACTCGGTGAAATCCGGAGCTGCACCGTACCATTCATGGCGTTGACAGGTGCCGTGTAGCTGAAATCAAACGCATCCGAACCGCCTTGAATCGTGCCAAAGTAAGAAGCAGACAACTGATCGCCAATGCCTGTCACATTACGGTAGCTAATTGCGCCACCCAACCGCACTGCACCGACACTCGGCGGCGAGTAATTATCTGACTGCACCAAACCATCGATCGCTTTCGCCTCTGTCACCCGCACAATGAGAATACTCTGTCCCAGTTTGGTGCCCGGTCGCAAACTCGCCTCAACGTTGGTAAAGAGCGGATCGGCTTTGAGCAACCGAAGCTGATCTTCTAGCTTGTCGCGGCTGAGAGGAGGCGTTGTACCAAGCTGAATACGGCTCCGTATGTACGACTGGTTCAACCGTTGGGTGCCTTCGACCCTGATTTCCTCCAGTGCCCCTTCCACCACTCGAATCTGCACGACCCCACTGGTTACGGTTTGGTCAACCAGAATTGCCCGCGACGTAAGGTAGCCTCGATTGAGATAGAGTTGCGTGATGGCATCAGCGACCTGCCGAAGCTTCTCCAGGGTGACTGTTTGCCCTTCCAACGGCTGTGTGATTGGCTTCAAGTCCTGCGGTCCCAAAATGGTGCTGCCTGTCACCTCGATTTTAGTTACCGCAATGGTGGGCGATGCCTGATCGGGAGTCGGTTGTGGCACCGTTGGGGGCGTCGTGGGCGGCAGAACGGGTTGAATCTGCTCTGGCGCGGATGGAACAGGGGTCGGTTGAATTAAGCGATCGCGGTTGGGATCGGGCGCAAGCTGACTCGGATCAGGTAATTGAGGGGCACCCTGAGTTGGACTGGGAACCTGTGAAACAAGCGTTGGCGCTTCTATTGGCACGGGTGACAAGAAGTCTGCTGGCGTAGCAGCAAGTACCTTAGTCGGAATAGCACAGAGGACTACGCCTGCGATCGAAACCCCACATTCAAAACCGAGAAACCGTCGTTGCATTTGTCAACCAACTTTCAACTATGAGCAAAAAAAGCAATTCCGCCAGCCCAACGGCTTTGACAAGCCCTCTAAAGCTAATTTGTACGTCTGCTCTAGCCTTAGCTGCCTTATTTTACGCTGCACAACTGAGCAGTCGGGACAACGTTGCTCGATATTGGCACGATTTAGAGAAAAATACTAAAGTACTTAGATTATCATCCTTCAATGGGGTATCAATAGCACCGTGATGTTACCGACTTTGATAGAGCATCAAGACTGCCGCACTATCGTTTACAAAGCGTGATGGTAAACAATTGCTTCTAAAACTGGATCACTTCTACACCGTCTGGCTACGCAAAACCAGATTTCTAACCCTCACTGATGCTTTGACTAAGGGCTTTAGCGAGCCATTGTTTTAAGTCTGCGCTCTTTGGTAGGTGCCTTTTGCGTAACACGCGGTCATTGCTGGTGAAGGTAGAACAATGCACCCGTGCTTAAAATTGGTGTGATTGTTTAGGGAATTTACAGCGATGTCCAAATGTCTAAGCCACAGTCCGATTAACAAAAAGCTGACCGCTAACTGCTGAACACTCACTCAAAGCTGTGTTGTACTCAACTGAAAACCGCTGTAATTTAGGGAACTTAATTTGAAGGACTGTGAAGGTATGCGTTTGCTGAACCGTTTTACTCCGATCTCGCCGTGGCTAGGTTTGTTGCTGGGGCTGTTTGTGTGTAGCCTACCGCTGATGGCTTTAGCAGTAGAGTTTAAACCGCCCCGCCGAGGCATACCAGGACGACGAGAAGGCGGCGGTACCCGTGATCCTTTAGCCTGTACGCAGGGCACTCCAGCTCAGCTCATCGCTATGCTTCCCGCCACCAATTTGGGCTTGACCACATCGCCGTATCCCCGCTTCTTCTGGTTTACGCCCAAGACCAAAGCAAAATTCGCTGAATTTACCCTGTATGCAGCGAACGAGCAGATGCAAGATACCATACCCATCTATAAAACAACGTTTAACATTACGGGAATGCCTGGAGTCACCAGCCTATCGCTGCCCAGCAAGGCGATGATTCCACCGCTTGCTGTAGGCAAAGATTACCACTGGTCTGTTGCGCTAATTTGCAACCCGAACGATCGAGCCAGAGACATTAAGGTAAACGGTTGGGTGCAGCGTCTTACCCCTACCGCCAGCCTGATGAGCCAACTGGCAACGGCAAATCCCCTCGATCGGGTCTTTCTTTACGCCAACAACGGTATTTGGCTTGACACCCTCGATACCCTGGCAGAAATGCGCTGCTCAAGCCCTAAAGACCCCGCCCTAGCCGCTCAATGGGCTGAGTTAATGAAATCGGTGCAGCTAAACGCGATCGCAGAACAATCCCTACTACCGCAATGCAAGCCATAACGTCAACGAGGGCTGCAACAGAAGAGCTTAATTGTAGAAAAGAGCGGTTGTACAAAGCAGCAAAGGGCTTGCAGCCAAATAAGCGACTTGCAAGCCCCCTAGTTAGTATTAACCTGGCAACAACAGACTTGACATTGGTAGACGGTTTCTAACTCCGCTCAAACCACCGCTTTCAGAGTGCTGAGCGAAGTCCAACCGCTTTGGAGTGCTGAGCGAAGTCGAAGCACATCCCAACTTTTGTCATAGCAATGTAGTCACAACTGCCGGATTAACATTTACATTGAGCGGTTCGGGTTTAGAGCTTGCTAAAGCACAACGACACGAGCCCGATTTGACGATTAGCGGTCACTGCAAAACCGATCGCTGACCGCTATCATTCAGACCTTTTTCGTTGCAACTTCTTAGCGAACACAGACCGGGGCCGTTGTCTTACCTTTATGCAGGCGACGACGGGCACCCACCAGACCGAGACCTGCCAGCGCTAAACCAGCCATTGTTGTTGGTTCAGGTGCGCCTTCCGAGGAAATGGGACTTCCTTCAGATGTACTCGCAATTAAAGTACTGGAAAAGCTTGCTTCACCACCTTGAGGGAACAATGCCGCGATCGCCGTAACCTGGCTGAGTTGACTTGGGGGCAGTTGCGGTGCCAGCAGACTCAAACCCGCACTTACATCTTGAGCGCTAAACGCATACGTCAGAGGGTCGGCAGGAGGAAAGTCACCATCGCCTGTATAAGTTGGTATGGTGCCGCTGAGAAAATTAGGCAGAAGCTGCTGATACTTAGAGGGCAAAAAGGCGTTTAACCCTTGAGCAAACGCGATGTTGCTGGGGGTGAGTAAGTCTGCCTGAGAGTAGTTGATGCCTTGCAACGAAGCGGTGATCGATTCAATGGTGTAATCAAACAAACCTGCTTGAGCAATGCTGGGCGCTTTTGAAAAGATCACCGCTGCTGTTGCGATCGGTGTAGGGAAAGTTGTTGATGTCAGTGTAAAGTCAGATTCATAGGTTAAACCTGCCGCTTGCGCTGATTCGGTGTGGATAGCGCCACTGACCGCGCCACTGACAACACCAGTAGCGACAGCCGCGACCATTGTTTGCAGAAGACGTTTAGACATTCGATTCTCCTAGTTAAAGTTGATGAAGCAGTGGTGAAGACATTTGTAAACGCTACGCAGTAGTTACACTGCTCCCATCCATTCACGCTCAGCACATTACTTCAGTAAATTTACTAAAATTTGCTGACATAGAATATTCACGAACCTATCATCTGCGTGCGATCACTACACGTCAGAACGACCAACTTCACAGAAAGTTTTTCTTGTAACAGTTAATTACGACGTATTGAGAACTGCCTTGCTCAGTCTTTTCTTGAAAGCCAGGAGGGCAGAGGAGCGAAAACACGTCCTTTCTGCGATCGCCTCATTAGATCTCTTGCGTGAATAGGGAGCAGGCAAGTAGAAGTAGGTAAGGAGGAAACAGTCATGACCGACGAGCAATGCAAACACCTGCGGTCCAGTGCTTTGAAGCGGCGCTGCGGGGTCC
>JBBSHC010000359.1:0-4724 GCA_038253425.1 Leptolyngbyales cyanobacterium
AGTATGCTCCTCACATATAAATCTCGAAACTCTCAGTAAGTAGATAGGCGGGGATGGGTAATACTCATCCCCGTTTTTGTGTTTTTCTTTGTTTTGTGTTCTTCTCTATAGTTGCTGTGATATTGGTAGACATTGTGTCTTTTGCCCCTTGTGATTCCACTGCTTTGGCACCGTCAGCTTCTCTTGGCGCAAAATTTGATTGTCAAGCCCCAGCACTCGCAATTCACAGACACCCGTTGCACCCGCAGAGATGAGCACAAAGCTACCGTTATGGGTTTCATCGCGCAGCGTTTTACCGTTGTCAAAGGTCGCTTCTACAGCTAACACTTTTGGCTGTAGCACCTGACCATACAAGATGGCATAGTGCTCCTCATTGACAGATGCTCTAGTGAAAGCGCTCTGATTTTGCGATCGACTGATACCATACGTGACAAACTGCTCTGACGGCACAGAAGCGGTTTCTACTCCATAGCTGCCAGTGCTGCTTACCTGCCAGGTGTTACCATTGCGCCGCATCACCTTATGCCCAAAAACAGGCTGCATTAGTGCTTTTGCATCATTGCTGCCGTTATGACTGGCCCCATCGTTAGTTGGGCAAAGAGCGCTGTAAAGTACAATGACACCCTGTGACCAGGCGTGAGTGCTTAAAACCTTAAAACGCTCTGCCTTTGCTTTACCATCGGTGGAACATGAGACGGTCTGTGCAATGACATCACTTGGGGCAGTGGACAGAAAGGCGGCGATCGTACAGCTTAAGGTTGCTAAGGCGATGAGTTCCAAAGAAAAAGGCAGCAGCCGTTTCATAAGCGGTTCTTGGCAAGTGAAGCACGATCGTGGCAAACAAGCTGACCAGTGCGCTAATCATTAGTCTGCCTGGTGCAGTTGAGAAAGTTACCTCTCTCCAGGGAGGTTTAAATCGGTTCAGTTACAAATTTATGAGAAGCCGTAGCAAGCGACAGCACAGCTTGGACTCAAAACGCAGACCTTAGCAAAACTGAGATTCTTGCACTCATGTGGCTGCATCAATCCATCTCTCGTTTCACTATGATGGGGAACAGCGTTAGGCTATTGTGATTCAAGAGTGCCCTTTTCGCAGATTTTCATGACATGACCGTAGCGCCCTCCCACAAAAAGGCAAAAGCTCTCAAGCCGTCTAGTCGGCGTCCGGCGAAGGAACTATGTAGCGAGTGTGGACTATGTGACACTTACTATGTTCACTACGTTAAAGACGCTTGCGCGTTTCTGCACCAGCAGATTGCTGAGCTAGAGGCACAAACCCACGCTCGTAGCCGAGATTTGGACAACCCTGATGAGTGGTATTTTGGGGTGAGCCAGAACATGATGGCGGCGCGCAAGACTGAACCAATTCCGGGCGCTCAGTGGACTGGCATTGTGAGTTCGATCGCCATTGAAATGCTGACTCGCGGCATGGTTGAAGGCGTTGTTTGTGTACAAAATACCGAGGACGATCGCTTTCAGCCCAAGCCAGTGATTGCCCGCACGCCAGAAGAGATTTTGGCAGCACGGGTAAACAAGCCCACGTTGTCGCCGAACCTATCGGTGCTGGAGCAGATTGAACAATCGGGCATGAAGCGGCTACTGGTGATTGGCGTTGGTTGTCAGATTCAAGCACTTCGAGCGGTCGAGCAGCAGTTGGGCTTAGAGAAGCTCTATGTGCTGGGCACGCCCTGTGTGGATAACGTCACCCGTGCTGGCTTGCAGAAATTTTTGGATACCACCAGTCGATCGCCGTCTACAGTGGTTTACTACGAGTTCATGCAAGACTTCCGTGTACACTTCAAGCACGAAGATGGCTCCGTTGAAATGGTGCCGTTTTTTGGTCTGAAGACTAACCAACTGAAGGATGTTTTTGCACCGTCCTGCATGAGCTGTTTTGATTATGTCAACTCCCTCGCGGATCTGGTCGTGGGCTATATGGGTGCGCCCTTTGGCTGGCAGTGGCTTGTCGTGCGGAACAATCGCGGTCAGACCATGCTTGATCTCGTCTTCGATCAGATTGAGACTCAACCTGTTACGTCTCAGGGCGATCGACACAATGCTGTACAGCAGAGCATTCCCGCTTACGACAAAGGCGTTACCTTGCCGATGTGGGCAGCCAAACTCATGGGTGTAGTGATCGAAAAAATCGGTCCGAAAGGTCTGGAGTACGCCCGGTTCTCGATTGATTCACACTTTACCCGCAACTACCTCTATACGAAGCGGCATTACCCCGAAAAACTAGAGGCGCATGTGCCGGAGTATGCAAAGCGCATTGTGGCGCAATATACGCTGCCGGAGGATTGAGGGAGGGGTAGGGATGAGGGATGAAAAAGTTTTGAGTTAATTTAGGTTTGCTCGCTGTTCATGCTTCCTTGTTGACTGACTTCTGACTTCTGATACCAATTTAAAGAGCGGACACGGCAGATCAAATAGGGTACAAAGGTGAAACCTTTGATAAAGGCACTGCCCCAAAATTCATCTGCCACCTATGCCATTTAAATTGGTATGACTTCTGACTTCCTGACAGCTACAAGCCATACATTATTGCTTTGCCTTTTAGCCTTTTCTAGCCTTTAGCCTTACCAAAGACACCTTGAAAGGCGGTCGCTTCGGCGATCGTTTTGCCTTCGTTCAGCAAGTAATCGAAGAAGGTGCGGGCGATGACCGATAGCTGTTTGCCAGATGGGTAAACCACGTACCAGTAGCGCTCGATCGGGAAACCTTCGACATCAAGGATAGTTAATTGGCTATTGGTGCCCTCTAGCGCGAGTGTATGCAGTGACAGTACCGAAACTCCCAAGCCCCCCGCGATCGCTTGCTTGATTGCCTCATTACTGCCCAGGTCGAGTTTGACGTTGAGTGCTAGACCGTGCTCATCAAACAGTGTTTGCACTACTTTGCGTGTTCCAGACCCTGGTTCCCGTGAAATAAAGGGTTCTTCTGACAGTCGTTTGAGTGAAATCTCCTTCTCCTTGGCTAATGGATGATTACGGTGCGCCAGCACGACCAGCGGATTTTCTAAGAAGGGATGGATTTTAACATCCATATCCTCAGGTGGCTGGCTGAGGATGTAAAGGTCACTGCGATTATCTGCTAACCCTTCTAAAACCCACTCATGGTTGGTTACTGTCAGCGACACGTCGATGCCGGGATAGCGCTGGCAGAAAGGTCCCAGTAGGCGAGGAATGACGTATTTTGCCGTGGTGACAACCGTTAAGCGGAGTGCGCCTTGCTTGAGTCCTTTTAAGTTGGCGATCGCGATTTCAAACTGAGACAACCGATCAAATACTTCGCGGCAGGTGGTGTGTAGCTCCTTCCCGGCTTCCGTTAAGTACAGCCGTTTGCCAACCTGCTCAAAGAGTGGCAGCCCAACCGATTTAGACAGTTGCTTCACCTGCATTGAAACCGTTGGCTGCGTTAGAAAGAGTTCCTCTGCGGCACGGGTAAAACTGCTGTGACGCGCGACTGCCTCAAATACTTTTAGCTGATGAAGCGTTGCATTCTTCAAGCGGTTCTCCTTTCGGGATCACTCATCAATTAAAATCTATCCTTTTGCAAAGAAAGAGTGATTTTTATTTATATATTTCAACACTATCATGACTAGTATGAGTGTTAAAACTCCCTTCCAAACAGCGTTGCATAGGCAGAGGCAGTTACTTAGCACTCTGGCAAACCTGTTGTTTGTTCACGACACGGGTTGCGCTAGAGCTAGCTATTCCTCTACTATGTAACGCTTTTTTGCTTTAGTGCTATAAGCAGTCAGCTATAGCCATAACCATTCTGGTTAGGACGGGGTGCAGGGGTGGAACCCTTGTCTGGGGGCAATGCCCCCACGCCCCCTCTAATCCCAATGTCCTAAGCTCTGTGGGGCAGCTATATCAGGGTTCAAAAGTAAATGGGGGCAGTTTTGAGCTTCTTCCGTTTGATGTGGTCACCGACCGAGCCGATCGCTTTGCAAAGATGTCTCATTCATTAGCTCTCGCACCGAAAATTGTTGAGCATCAAGGCAGCGCCAAAACTGTAGCAGTTGTGCTCCCACCGCTTGAGGATGAAAGTAGTGAAAAAAGTGCCGACCGTCGGGGCATTGCCAGAGTGCATCGTCGGATTTAAACGAAACTAACCACTCTTGCAAGGCGGGTGGATGTACCACCGGATCGGTCTTACTACCGCAGACCATCAGCGGCATTGCCACCCCCCCGATCGGCAAGTTAGCTAGCTTAAAGAGGGAATGGGGCGAGGGAGATTCTTCCAGGTCGCGGCTGAGTGAAGCAACCAGCGCTTTGATGGGATAGAGGATTTCGCTGCCAAAAAGACTGCGGATGGTGCAAGCTAAGAGTTGTTGGCGACTGCATGAAAAGAGTTGTCGCTGAACGTAGTAATGGGTGTGCCAGGTGATGGCTGGCTGGGCTGCAACGGCTAATAGCGTGAGCGATCGCACTCGTTCAGGAAACTGCCTTGCATACATTAACCCGACGACCCCACTCAGCCCATGACCCGCAAGATGAACAGGGCGATCGTGGCAGCTTAGATAATCGTGCAGCAGCAAAACCGCGTCATCCAGCGCACTTGCCTCATCTTGAGACTGCTGATAGAGCCATTGCGCTACCGTGAGATGCTGCGACAGGTAACGCAAGAGTGGCTGATCAAAAGGCTTCAGACTCGGACTGGCATTCAGCCACAGCAGATCAAACGAAAGGGACATAGAGACTCCAATGTATGAGGTA
>JBBSHC010000360.1:0-4722 GCA_038253425.1 Leptolyngbyales cyanobacterium
GAGAAGCATGTGAGAGGTTTTTGCTGCCAAAGATCTTTTGCAATTCCAGGCTCTCGCAATCCAAAGGATTGTACGGCAGTAACGGTAGTCAACAGTACAGGTCATCGTAGGGAGTGAAGGCGTGCCAAAATCGGCAAGATATTTGTTAGTGGGATCGACCGAAGCCTATAGCGGCAAGTCAGCAGCGGTTCTTGGCATTGCCCACCAATTAAAAGCCAAAGGGCTAGATCTCGCTTACGGTAAACCGTTGGGAACGTGCTGGAGTGAAGCAGACGCAACCCCTGTTGAAGAGGATGTGCATTTTGTGGCGTCGGTGCTGCATCTATCTGACGATCGCTTGCAACCGACCATCCTCTCGCTTGATGAGCCAACGATTCAAAAACGCATTCAAGGGGTCGATCGCGTTGATTATCCCCAGGCGCTCAAACAGTATTTAACAATGCGTGGACCGGATCTGGTGCTGCTAGAAGGTCCGGCAAATCTCGAAGAAGGTAGCTTGTTTGACTTGTCATTGCGGCAGGTTGCTGAGGGCGTCAACGCCAAAATCTTGCTGGTGGCGCGGTTCCACTCACTTTTAATTGTCGGGGCGCTCATCTCTGCCCGTCGTCGATTGGGCGATCGCTTGTTAGGTGTGCTGATTAATGACATCCCTGAAGAACGCTTAGAAGAAGTCAAGACAACAGTGCAGCCATACCTGGAGCAGCGGGGAATTCCTATTTTTGGCTTACTGCCGCGCAGTACCTTACTTCGCAGTGTCAGCGTGGGTGAACTGGTGCATCAACTTAAAGCAGAAGTGCTCTGCCGTCCCGATCGCCTGGATCTAATGGTCGAAACCCTCAGCATTGGTGCTATGAATGTTAACTCGGCGCTTAAGTATTTTCGTAAAGGGCGCAATATGGCAGTGGTCACGGGGGGCGATCGCACAGACATTCAGCTTGCGGCGCTGGAAACCTCGACTCAATGCCTGATTTTGACGGGACAAATGCCGCCCTCCCCAGACATTCTCAGCCGTGCCGAAGATTTAGAGATTCCCATTCTGTCGGTGGATTTAGATACACTGACAACGGTTGAGATCGTCGATCGCGCCTTTGGTCAGGTGCGCGTTAATGAACCCGTCAAAGTGGAATATATCTGTAACTCGATGGCAGAAAAATTCGATGTCGATCGCCTCATGGCAGAACTGGGTCTGGAAGCAGTCGCAACGGCATAGTTAGGGGTCGGTAGTGAGGCGGCAGGCGCGCAAGGCAAGACCTGGTACCTTTCTACTCCTCTCGTCCTACGCTCTCTTTTACCGTTGCTGCACCGCTAGCGTCACCAGGCTAAACAACTCCTGTGGGTCGCCTGTACTGCCAAATGCGCCTTGTTCGCGGGCCTCAATCTTAAACCGTGAGTCGTTGGAACTACCGTAGATGATAACGGGTGTTTTGATGCCGAGCCGTTGTATCTCTGCAAGTAGGGCATAGCCTGCCTGTGGTTGACCAGACTGCCGCATGTCAGACACGATCGCGTCGTAGATGTGCAGCCGAAGGTTGTCCAACGCTGCTTGCACCGATGGACTCATGCTGAACTCAATACCCAGCGCTTCGAGCGATCGAATCTCGTGAGCATTGTCCGCAGGATGGTCATCCACCCATAGCACTGACGCTCGCGAAAGCTGTTGCGCGATTTTGGGCTTCAGCGTTTGGCTTACGACTGTCGCAATTTCCCTCGCTTCTTCTGCACCGGGAAGTTGGAGTTGAGTATTGGCGTCACTTGACTTGAGCGCTGAGGCTGAACCCAGCAGCACACCTGCTTCAATGCGCCGTTTTGCCGTTGCTTCCACGCCTGCTGCCCCTGCTCTGAAGCTAAATTCACCCAGGTTGCTGACAAAGTTTCGTAGGGGTCCACCAAAGTAGAGCAGGGCAAACAAAAGCAGCAATTGCCAGCTTAACGCCTGTACCAGGGTAATGAACACTTGCAGTAAGCGGATAAGATCGTCGAGCGTCATCAATGTCGCTACCCTTTTGGACGGTAGAGATAGCCATTGCGTAGCTGCACTGCGGGATGGTTTGACAGCCGAATCAGGCTCTCATCATGGGTTGTGACGATGACGGTAATGCCGACTGAATTTAGCTTTTTCAGAATTTTGATGACTTGCCAGGAGTTTTCGGGGTCCAAATTTCCGGTTGGTTCATCAGCTAAAAGAATGGGGGGTGTGCCCACGATCGCTCGTGCAATGCTCACCCGCTGTTGCTCTCCCCCCGACAACTGCTCTGGAAACGAGTCGGCTTTGTGTGCCAACCCCACCATTTTGAGGGCAGGCTGCAAGCGGCGATGAATTTCTTTGCGCGGTAGCCCTTGTGCCCACAGCACAAACGCGACATTCTCCAGCACTGTACGGCGTGGAATCAGTTTGTAGTCTTGAAAGACGACGCCAATGCGACGACGCAAATGCGACAGGCGATCGCCCCGTAGCGCAGATAAATTTTCACCAGCTACCATCACAGCTCCCTCGCTGGCGCGTTCGCCGCCATAGAGGAGCTTTAACAGCGTTGATTTACCAGAGCCAGACGGACCAGTGATGAACAGAAAGTCGCCCCGTTTGATTTCAAGATTGATCTCAACCAACGCCTTGCTGCCGTTTTCATAGGTCTTGCTCACGCCGCGCAATGCGACCATCGCATCCGTGCTAGGGGATGGTGACGCGCCTGCTGCATCAGCGGTTGAGGGTTGATTGATCAATACCTGAGTCATACGACATTGATACCTGAAGAATCAATTCATTACAGCATAAAAGCTGAGGGATTAGGCTTTGCGATCGATAAACAATAGCGATGAATCATGAATGACTGGCTGGTTGTCGTTGCGTTAACCGATAGACCAGCGATCGCCAGGCGAATTTGGGTAACGCCAGCATCCGTCGCCAGCGCCAGGGTTCTTGATACAGTCGATAGGTCCATTCCAGGTGATTGTCGCGCAGCCAACCCGGAGCGCGTGTTTTTACCCCTGCCCAGATATCGAAACTGCCACCGACTCCGATCCAAATTGAGTTTGGGCAAAGATGACGGTGTTCGGCAAGCCAAAATTCCTGTCGGGGCACACCCAAGCCAACGAGGATCAGTCGAGGCTGGATGTCTTTCAGCGTTTGTAAGAAGGTTGGTGTATCTTCAGGCGTCAGGTAGCCATGCTGAGTCAGCGCGATCGCCAGCCCTGCTGAGCGTTTCTGCCAAACTTTTGCTGCCTGCTGCGTTACGCCTGGTTGACCGCCAAAAAAAGCAACAGAACCGAGAGCGGGCGATCGACCAAATTCCTGCAACAGCAACTCTGCCAGTTCAATGCCGGGACACCGTTGCGTCGATCGTCCATGCAGCCGCAGGTACAGCACAATGCCTGCCCCATCAGGAATCACCAGTTCCGCCTGCCGAATGATCTTGGCTAAGGGTGGATTATGCTCTGCTGCCATCGTCATCTCCGCATTCAGCGTGACAACGTGGCAACCCTGCTGCTGTTGGGCACGGTCAACACGCCAACCCGCGTAATCATTCAGTAAATGACCGGGCAAGCCCAGGACTGAAAACGGCTCCGGTACCTTAGATGGAACAAACTTCTGCACAGTGCTGTCTCACGCCCCTCGACTTGGGTTTTCAAGCACTAGATTCTACCCCAGTTCGATCTCAAAGCGCAAAATGAATGACGCACGTTCAAGACAGTTGTCTGCTCAAATGCGCGTCTTTAGAAGGTATTTAGCCATTGTCTTTAGATACTCTATCTACACGTTGTCTAAGCACGCTTTTGACGCAGTTGCAAACGTTTACGTAAGAATCCACCGATCGCACCTGCTGCTATTAATCCAGGTAGCACCGAAGGTTCTGGCACACCCGCAGCATTGGAAGATTTCACGTGTTCCTCAAACGTGAGTTCTCCGCCAGTCGGGTAACCAAGGGCAACTAGCAAGGTGTAATCGCCTGGTGCATCAGAAAGCTTGGGCAGCGCGGCTAAACTGCCTGCATAATTGACCGAAAGCTGAATGGGGCAGTTTGGTGTGAACGTGCATTCCAGAGTCCCGATCGCCGCAAAGGATGGGGCCGGAGGCGCTGGTACGCCAGGAAACACGACAAAATCCAGACTGGAGTAGGCAAAACTTCCTGCTCCAGGTGAGGAGTAGCTAAAGTTTGAGATCGCGCCCCCGTAGTAAAGGCCTTCTGCTTCTGGGATCGGATTCCCATCAGTATCCGTGAGCGGCACGGAAAGATCGGGAGAGACTGGGGTGTCGGTATCCAGCAAAAAGGAACCTGTACCATCACCGTCTGTTGCAAAGCTGAAATGGAGCAGAGCGGCTTGAGCCGAAGGCGTGTCAAGGAAAGTCAAACCGATGCCAGCGATCGCGATCGCTGCAACTGACTGCTGAAACAGAGTGAACGTCATCCTTATACCTCACAGTCTTATAGAGTTGATGGGAAACAGATGCCCTGAGCCGGTGAATGACTGTATCTCAGTGTTTTTACGCGCTCAATGCGCTTAAACTGCTTGCAATGTAACAAGACCATGAAGAATGTTCAGGAAAGCCTGGAGAACTTCATGAGAACTTCAACCCGCTCAAGCAGGTGTACAACAGCCAGATCTAAGATGTGACCGCTGTTTGTGCAGAATCCATTTCTCTACGGAAAGATAAACCTGCGGTGAATTCAAATCGCTGTAATGATCGGCTAGCTCGTTCTTGGTCTCATACCTAATCGATTCAAC
>JBBSHC010000361.1:0-4714 GCA_038253425.1 Leptolyngbyales cyanobacterium
AACCAGTCTCTTTCCCGATGATGAGGAGATGGTTTAGTGCCGTTCAAGCCTGGTGATCTGGTTACAGTTGATTTTCCTGGAGTCACAGGCATCAAGCGTCGTCCTGCTGTAGTTTTGTCGTCCGCAACGTATCACGCCCTTCGCCCCGATACGGTTGTTGGACTCATCACCACCCGAACCAGTGGGCTTGGCGCAACTGACTATGAGCTTGAGGATTGGGTAGCAGAGGCTTACGGGTTGCCGCAGTTTTCCGCAGTTTTATCGTTACCTTGCCCCCTGCCGCTAATTTGATACTGAATCGGGCACTTGTCAGAACGTGATTGGAAAAGTGTTCGTATGTGTGTAAAAGTAGCTCTCGCGGAATTGGAAGATTCCTCCAATACAACTGAATCTTCATAGCAACAGTACGAGCGCCCCTCTTCAAGATCCACCAAGGCATCGCAAAACCCAACATATGCTCTGAAGTGAGCGATAATTCTCCAGACTAAAATAAAAGAATGGAAGGCGTGGTGATTTTAAACCGCTGGCAATGTACTAGGGAGGGATGATGATAAATGGCTTTGAACTCTCTCAACATGTTCGCCATCAAATGCAAGAGCGCAACATTCAAGCTTCCTGGCTAGACAATACGCTTTCCGCTCCTGATCGGCTTTTGACCGTTGCCGATCCTCACGGCAATACTCACTACCTCAAAAAAATACCAGACTTTGGCGATCAATGGTTGCGCGTTGTTGTGAACCCTGACGTTGATCCCGAACGAGTGATCACAATCTTTTTTGATAGGAGAGTGAAATGAAATTAGTGGCTCATAAAGAAGATGATGCCTTGTACCTGCGCCTAGATGAGACTGCCATTGTCGAATCTGAAGAAGTCAGTGATGGGATCATTTTGGACTACAACGCTGAGGGTAAAGTCGTTGGCATTGAAGTGCTGTATATCAGTCAAAGAAGCCCAGACTCCTGGCAACAAATTCTCCTAGAAACTACTGCCTAGATAGGATATCGCTCCTCCTCATCTCCAGCAGCGCATCACGAAACCCAACGCTCTGAAGTGAGCGATCGCAAGCGAGAAAGAGATAGATTTAAGGTACAAGAAAGATGACAGCTTAGGCGTTGCCTATGAAAACACCAGAGACTTTAAAAATCGAAGCGATCCTTCATCATCAGCGCGATCGTATTTTAGAAATCGCTTTCCAACATGGAGCTAGAAACGTGCGGCTGTTTGGATCTGTTGTTCGGGGAGAAGCGCAGCCTAATAGCGATATTGATTTACTGGTGGATTTGGGCGAACCGTTAAGTTCCTGGTTCCCGGTCGGACTCATTCAAGATTTAGAGGCACTACTAGGGCACAAAGTCGATGTTGTGACTGAAAAATCGCTGCACTACTTTATCCGCGATCGTATCCTAAGCGAAGCCCAACCGCTATGAAAGATAGTCAGGTCTATCTGGTACATACTAGGGACTCTATCGATCGCATCGAAGCTTATACTGTTGACGGGAAAACAGCATTCTTCGCCGAGCTGAAAACTCAGGATGCAGTGATCCGCAATCTACAAACGTTATGTGAATCCGCCCAAAGACTGCCAGATGCTTGGAAAGCAATGCGTCCTGACATTGAATGGAAAACGATTAGCGATTTTCGTAATGTTCTAGCCCACCAGTATTTAGACATTGACCTTGATATTGTCTGGAATGTAGTGGAAAACTACTTGCCAAATCTAAAGCAAGCGATCGAAGCGATTTTCCAGCAAGTCCAGACTGCTTGACCGAAGGGAGCGTTTCAGTAACGCATTGCGAAACCACATCCTTGGAGTGGGAGATCGACTCCTCTAGCTACAGTAAAGCGGTCTTTTTGAGAAGCGCGATCGCAGGACGCAATCTTTACGCAGCGCTACAAACGGTTGGTTCTGGTAGTGGTTCGCCCGTAGCTTCGTAAGCAAGCATGAGCGACTGTAGCGCCTCAATGCCGTTCGTGACGGCTAACGCGTAATGATCTCCATGCGTCCGCCATTGCTGCCCGGGAAAGTCAGGCAAGCCGACCAAAAAGCAATCATCTTCATCAGACCACTGAATGACCATCTGGTATTTAAGCTTAGTCATACTGCTCCTGCTCCTTAACCTTCTCAATTGCCGTTTTCACTTCCTTCTCCTGATAGCGTTTTGCGTCCGCTCCATCCTTACCAGACACTGTGATTTTTCCAACATACAAAGAATGTATCCAGTTTGTATGGCTTCCCTTGCCCGGAAGTTCGCTAAAACCAGCCTGTCGCAGCATTTGTTTCAGCTCTCGAATTGTCTTGGGCAGCTCTAAAGTCTAACGATTCTCTAGCAGCCAAAAAAGTTTAACATCCTTGTTAATTACAGGAAGCTAAGCCATCAGATTGTGCAGTAGGAACTGTAGCACGATCGCTTTACAAGCTTAGCCATACTGGGACAACCGCGATCGCTAGCGAAAAAAAGATAGATTCAAGTTACAGGCATGATGACAGCTTAAGCGTTGTCTACGAAAACACCAGAGACTTTAAAAACAGTTAGTGATTTTCGTAATGTTCTAGCCCACCAGTATTTAGATATTGACCTTGATATTGTTTGGAGTGTAGTGGAAAACTATTTACTGGATCTAAAGCAAGCGATCGAAGCAATTTCTCAGCAAGTTCAAACTACTTGACTTTAGCCCTTATGCTTTAAAGGCTGAATGACTGGTGCTTGCTTTGACAAACGTAGCAATTATTGGCTGTGGCTATGTCGGTAAAGCGGTGGCGCAGCAGTGGCAACAAACATTGACAGTCACAGCAACCACCACAACGCCCGATCGCGTGGTTGAGCTAGAGTCAGTGGCGCAGCGCGTACAGGTAGTGAAAGGGGATGATGCGGTGGGGCTGCGATCGCTCCTGCAAGACCAGCAGGTTGTGCTATTGAGTGTGGGTGCGCCGAATGCGAATGCCTATGAGGAAACTTATCTGCAAACGGCAAAAACGTTGGTGGCAGTGTTGCAGCAGATGCCAACGGTACAACAGGTAATCTATACGGGCAGCTATGCGGTGTATGGCGATCGCCAGGGTGCCTGGGTAGATGAAACCTCAGAGCTTGCGCCTGCAAATCGGAATGGCGAGATTCTGGCAGAAACAGAACAGGTGTTGCTGAGTGCTGCCAGCGATTCACTCAAGGTTTGCGTCTTTCGCTTGGGTGGCATTTACGGTCCAGGACGCGAGTTAAGCAAAATCTTTGGACGGGCAGCAGGCACTACACGCCCCGGCAAAGGAGACGATGCGGCAAACTGGGTGCATTTGGATGACATTGTGGGCGCGATCGAGTTTGCGCGTGAGCAGTCCCTTGCAGGCATTTATAACCTTGTCTGCACTGTGCCAATCACCACGCGGGAGTTGCTCGATCGAGTGTTAGCGTTTCACGCGTTGCCTAACGTTACCTGGGATGCATCTCAACCCAGTACCCGTCCTTACAATGCGAGAGTGTCGAATCAAAAGCTGCGCGAGGCGGGCTATCAATTTCGCTATCCAGAGATCCTGGAGACGGTGTAATCTAGCGAAAGCGATCGCGCCAATATACCGTAATCGGCTTTCTCACAGCAGATCTAGTCAGTTCAACACTTCGTTGCTAGACCTGATCGGGGGACGGCCCCCCGCGCCCCCGTTACGCGGGGTCCTAACTCCCCCGCACCCCCCGCATTGGAGTTCTAGCGTTGGTTAACTTGAAGGGTAAGGTTCAACACAAGCTCTAGACTTTGATTGGGTAACGATTTCACAGACATGAACGAGATTTTTTATGACGACAACGCTGCCTCAAACTTTGCATTCTGCTCAGGAATCGCTTCGTGAACGCATCGATCGCACCTATCACCAACCGCTACCCGATTTGCTGTTTGAGGCACAGCAGGTTCATCGCGCCCATCACAATCCTAATGCGGTGCAGCTTTGTACCCTTTGCAACATCAAAACGGGACTGTGCCCTGAAGACTGCGCCTACTGCTCTCAAAGCGTTCACAACAAGACATCGCTGGAGCCACAGCCGCTGGCAGATCTGGAAACAGTGCTAACTGAAGCAAAAGCCGCAAAAGCACACGGTTCCACTCGGTTTTGCATGGGTGCCGCCTGGAGAGAAGTAAAAGATGGTGCCCAGTTTGAGCGGGTGCTGGAAATGGTGCGTCAGGTGGCAGCGCTAGAGATGGAAGTGTGCTGTACGTTAGGAATGCTCAAACCGCATCAGGCAGAGCGTTTGAAAGCAGCAGGCTTAACGGCATATAACCATAACCTTGATACTTCACCGGACTATTACGGCAAGGTCATTACGACTCGTACCTATCACGATCGCCTGGAAACCATTCGCGCAGTGAGTGCAGCAGGCATTTCCGTTTGCTGTGGTGGCATTCTCGGCATGGGTGAATCGGTGAACGATCGCTTGGCGCTGCTAGAAGCACTGGCTACCCTCGATCCGCTGCCAGAGTCGATTCCCATTAACTGCCTGGTGCCTGTTGCTGGAACACCGCTTAAGGATGCGCCACCTGTGGATGCCATTGAGCTGGTGCGAATGGTTGCTACCACTCGCATTTTGTTTCCCACTGCGATCGTGCGGCTCTCAGCAGGACGACTGCAAATGAGCGATGAATTACAAGCCTTATGTATGCTGGCAGGAGCCAATTCCATCTTTACGGGACCTGTTCTTTTGACGACACCCAACCCAGATAGCAACCACGATGA
>JBBSHC010000362.1:0-4707 GCA_038253425.1 Leptolyngbyales cyanobacterium
CCTTTTACCTTCTGCCTTTTGCCTTCTGCCTTTTGCCTTCTGCCTTCTACCTCTTGCCTTCTTTCCAACTTCTGACCGCCGCTAATTTAGAGCCGTTTTCGCTTGAAATTCGTTGCTCGATCGAATTGGTGCTGTCGTACTGGGGTGATGAGCGATCGCGGCACGTTTGCGATAGAGCGCACTTTGGGGTAATACTCGCAGCACTTCATCAACCGTGGTTCTGCCTGTGGTCACTTTTTCGATCGCAGCCATCTGGAAGGATTGAAACCCGCTATCACTCAAGTAGCGGTGAAGTTGGGTCATGGTGCCTTCGTAAATAAGCTGACGCACCGCAGCATTGATATCCAGCATTTCGATGAGGGCTTCTCGACCTAAATAGCCAGAGTTGAAACAGCGGGCACAGCCCTTACCTTGCCGCCATTCTGTTGCGTTCGCTTCAGCGCGATCGATACCCAGCACGTTCAAATCCCGTTCTGTAGGGGTATAGGGTGCCGCGCAGTGAGAGCAAACCTTGCGCGCTAGACGCTGTGCCACAATGCCTAACAGCGCATCGCTAATCAATCCCGGATCGGGACCAATATCCTTCAGGCGAGGAATAGCACTTGTCGCGTCATTGGTGTGCAGTGTGGTGAGGACTAGATGTCCCGTGAGGGCGGCGCGGATGGCAGTTTCAGCCGTTTCCTGGTCACGAATTTCGCCCAGCATGATAATGTCGGGGTCTTGACGCAAAATTGCCCGTAAGCCAGCCGCGAAGGTCATGCCAGCAGGCTCATGCACCTGGGTTTGCGTGATTCGAGGCAGCACATACTCTACTGGATCTTCTACCGTCACCACATTTACGTGTTCGGTAGCGATCGCCTGCAAACTGGTATACAGCGTACTGGTCTTACCGGAGCCTGTGGGTCCCGTAAAGATCACCATCCCCTGGGGTTGCTGGAGCCAGCCTTTGTAAACTGCCAGCGCTTGATCAGAAAAGCCCAATTCGTCCATACTGGAAAATGGATTTTGGCGCGGCAACAGGCGAATGACCGCTTTTTCACCGCCGACACAGGGCAGCGTACTCACGCGCATATCCAGACCCACCTCTACCTCGGTGCCTGAAATGTATTTTTCGCTGATGCGAGCATCCTGGGGACGACGGCTTTCTGAGATGTCCATGTCTGCCATTACTTTCAGGGCAACGACGGCTCGGCGGCTTACGTCTAGCGGTAACGTCGTGATGTTACGCAGAATGCCATCAATGCGATAGCGCACTCGTAAACCATCTGGGGTCGGCTCTAAGTGAATATCGCTGGCACGGTTCCGTAAGGCTCCTGAAATCAGAGTTTTGATGCGCCCAATCTGGTCAGTGGCTTTAGACAGATGTAACTCCGTCATTCTGCCGATGTTTTCTTGCTCTACTTCCCCGGTTAAGGGATTGGTCACTGCGTCAGCATTGATACGGTGCTGGTCAACGTTTTGCTCCTGAAACCAGGTACGGTAACTTTGCTCCGCAATGGGAATCAGGTGAATTGCGGCGGTGGTTTGCGATTGCAGGCGATCGATCGCATCTTGAGCCAGTGTTCTGGGGCTACCCAGGTAGTAGCAGTTGCTCCACAGGAGAAGAGGGATAACGGGAGGCAGGGCGCGCCGATCGGAAAACTGCTTTAAAAAGCGGTACGTTACTTCCCGATCGAGCAACGGTAAGTTGACTACACCTTTAGCATTGACCAGAAGCGCGATCGCTTCATCACAGCTAATGTCACGGTTTTTAAGCTGCTGCCAAGCCGAAGCTGAAACGTTAGAACCCTGCATTCTCCTCCGACCCTATGAAACAAAAGCGCGATCGCACCAGGCTACCGAGCTTTGGTAGGTATACGCAACTAGCCACAGATTAGATCTCTGCTGCTGCCAGTGACTAGACGCGTTTTAATGGGCGGATCAATGTGTTGATCCGCCTGAGCAACGTATTGCCTTACACAAACTGACCGTTCGATCGCTTGCGGCGAATGCCAATCACCGAGGGCTTGGGTGGTCCATCTGGTTGCCCCTCAATATTGCTGGGCCAGTTGCTACCGCGTGGCACCGTGCGCGTCTGGTTAAAGAGGCTGCCATCTAACGCTAGAAGCTCGATTGTCCGGCTCAGCGTCGTGTTGGGCGTAAAGGGACAATCTTCACCTGGGTGCTGCACCGAAATGATTAGCGTATCACCGACAAAGGTTGGTCCGGTCATTTCACAGCGCGGGGGACCATACGCAAACGGTACGACTTGCCCCGCCTGGGCACCCCTGGTTGGAATGTAGAACAGCCAGTTGTTACCAAACACTCCAGTCAAAGCAGACACATCGCCTGCTTTCGTGTGATCGATCGTGTTTGGTGTGCCAGCCGCACCCGTAGCAAAGCCGTTGTGAGTACCCGTTGACATATCGGTAACGCCCCAGATATTTGCCCGGTTGTCGAACACCAGGTTGTCAACCGAGGCGAAACCAGCACCTGCTTCAGAGCCAGCCTCACCGCCTTGCACAAAACGCTCCCAGTGGAAGGTCGTGCCAGTCCCATCAGCGCTATCTTCGATGATCTTGTAAAGCCCGCCGGATTGCTGCGTATCGTTGACCGCTGCCGTATATTTGCCGACCACGAAGATGCGAGAATCGGGATAACCATCGCTGCCAGGGGCACCATCGGTATAGGAGATGAATATCTCTCTGGTGTTTCTAGGGTTGATTTCAATATCTTCAGGACGTGCAGTGGGAGTGGCACCAATCAGATTGGCAGCAAGGAACGCATCAACCAACATGGCTCCCTGGCTAGTGTAGAAGTCGCTTAACTTCTTACCCTGATAGTCCGGTAACGCATCACTTTCAGCGACTGCTGTGATTGCACCTGTTGTTGCGTTGGTTAACCGCGCGATCGCCACTACAACTGAACCACCATCCGTTGTCTGACCAGCAAGACCCGCACGTTTGGGAAACCGAGTGCTACCGCTTCTGAGCTTCAACGGATCGCCAGCGGTGAGTTCAGACGGCTTAACAGGATCAGTAGACGACGAAAGCAGTAGCGGTAGCCATTTACCTGTACCGTCCGCATTGTATTTCGCAACGTAGAGAGTCCCATCTTCAAACAATTGGCTGTTGCCTTTATTTTTGGGATTTTTCACCGTGCCTTTGCTGACAAACTTCCAGGTATGACCACCCCGGCGATCGTCGCCCATATAGGCAACCAGTTTCTTGCCAGCCTTTACACGCATGGCGATGTTTTCATGCCGAAAGCGTCCTAATGCCGTGTGTTTACGGGGACGGTAGCTGGGGTTCGCTGGATCAATTTCAACCATCCAGCCGTACTTTTCGCCCACCAAACCAAACTCTGCGCCCGTAGTGCCTGCGGCATAGCCAGTTTGAGTGCCGTTGGGCTTGATATTTTCTTGAACGCCCACAAAGAATGCGCCTGTCGAACCCTGGAAGTTCTCTTCGGCAGAAAGAATTGTGCCCCAGGGGCTAGTGCCGCCAGAGCAGTTATAGGCGGTGCCAATAATTTTGTTGCCGAGTCCATCTGAGTTGATGCCTTCAAACACATCGCTGGCAGCAGGGCCCGTGGCACTGAGGTAGTTTTGGTCGCCGCTTTGATGGCTCTTGGTACCCCACGCTGTCACGCTACTGTAAGCATCGGCACGCTGGCTGTTGATGCCTAAACCAGATAAACCATGCAGGCGGCGATTTTTTGCATCTTTGACCACAGCAAAGGTCTCTTTACGGCTGTCGCGGGCGATGCGGACAACAGACCCGCCCATGTTGTACATGAATTCACCAGAGAGGGCGCGTCCGGTAGCCGTGGGAAACCCCTCAACGACGATCGGACCAGACGCGGCAAACGTAGTGACATCGCTGGGTGCTTCAGGCGCAAACGGGGAAATGGGGAAGCTGTTGTATTCGTGGTTTACCCAGAGGTAGCCATCGTTCCGACTTTTAAACGGCACAAAGCCTGTGTAATCGCAGTTGTAGCCAAAGTAGTCGTCCTGGTTAGGAAAAACGCGATCGCCCCAACTCACGATGACATAGCGCTCATATTCGGGTGGCACCACGACATCATCTAGTGCGTTAAAGGCTCCTAAATTAGGCGCTTGCATTGGCTCTAGTGTGTTGCCTTGATTGAGTGCAGTTGCCAAATAACTGCTCTGTTGCTGGTAAATCGGCAAGGGATGCGGCAGGCGCACGGGTGTAAAGGTGAGGGCGGCATCTGCGATCGCAGGATCGCTACCACCAAAAAGTTTGTGACTGACCACTGGTTCTAATGCGGCGGCGGCGGCACTGCTACCAAAGAAAACCAACAGTTGTCTACGCGAAAAATTAGGCATAAAACACCCTACAGGAGAATGAATAACGGCATGACCCAACAAGCGAAACGTACCCCATTGAAGCAGCGAAAAAGTGGACGTAAAAGCACCCCGATCAACCCCTAGGAGCGAGCGAAAAAGTGGTCGCTCCTCTTAATCGGCTCAGAACCTCAAGGTTGAGCCTCACCGCTGGTATGAAAGACCGCACCATTGCTGAAACATAGCGTAACTACTAACGCCGGGATGCAGTGGAAAAGTGAGCGCGTCCAATGATTTTCATGCGCCCTCAAGTCGTCGCGTTACTGGCTTGCACCCACGCCAACTGCACCCCTTAAGCTCAACATGAAGCCTCTACAAAATTACCGCTGTTACATTAAGGCTGGTTAATCCTGGGGTTA
>JBBSHC010000363.1:0-4704 GCA_038253425.1 Leptolyngbyales cyanobacterium
AAGCGACAGCACCCTTAGGCTTTCTCGTTCACTACCTGGCTACCGTGACTGCGGGGATCACTGCTAGACGGTGTGGTAACAGGCGCGGAAAACGCAGAGGTCTGTCCACTGGCTTGAGCATAGGGAAGTGCTTCACCAGAGACGAGAGCAACGAGGTTTGCTTCCATCACAGTGCGAGGCTGCTCACCGATCGACTGTGCGATCGCGCTGCCATCCTTACCCAAAAAGACAAAATGCGGAATGCCGTCTACGCGGTAGGACAAGACCTCTGGTAGCCACTTCGTGTTGTCAACGTTGAGCATGACGAAGTTCACTTCATCGCCGTACTGCTGCTTGAGCGCTTCCATATCTGGTGCCATTGCCTGACAACTCGTACACCAGTTTGCGTAAAACTCCATCAAAGTCGGCTTGCCACTGCTGAGCGCCACATCTAACGGCACAGAGTCTTCAGCGATCGCGGTTAGCATTCCCGGACCTGTTTCGGTTTTCAGCCCCAAAAAGACTGAAACGGTCAGAATAACAGCAACTAGCACAACAACAAAGTTGCGTACCTGCTTGCTCAGCGAGGTCTGAGTCTGCTCTGAGGGTGCCTTGGTTGGGTCTGGTAGGTTTGCGGTCATAGAAAGCGTGTTAGCCGAGACGAATGGATTGCCTGCTGGATACTCCCATTGTAGCGATCGCCGCTTTGACTTGATCTATCACACCTCCTGACTTCCGACTCCCAACTCTTAACTCCCCAATTTCCCCACTGCCTCCGTCCTCCGTCTTTCCCACTCATCAGATTCTCCAGATTGTTGCAATTGACCTAGCAGAAAACGGTAAGCTCCTTTACACTGCATGTGATTTGTTTCGATTCTGCTGCCATGTCTAACGAGAGTGAATATATCCGCAAAGCGGAAGCAACGAGAGTCCGTGTTTTGAGTGAGGCACTGCCGTACATTCAGCAGTTTGCTGGCAGAACCGTGGTGGTCAAGTACGGTGGCGCTGCAATGAAAGACAGCAGCCTGAAAGATAAGGTGATTCGCGATGTCGTCTTCATGGCGTGCGTGGGGTTACGTCCGATCGTCGTACATGGTGGCGGACCAGAGATCAATACGTGGCTGGACAAGCTGGGCATTGAGCCGCAGTTCAAAAACGGTCTGCGGGTCACGGATGCCGCCACAATGGATGTGGTAGAGATGGTGCTGGTCGGTCGAGTCAACAAAGGACTCGTCGCGCTGATTAACCAGGCAGGCGGCTCAGCGGTCGGGCTTTGCGGTATAGATGCCAACTTGATCAAAGCCCGTCCTGTCGATGGGGTGGATGTAGGTTTTGTCGGTGAAGTCACCAGCGTGGATATTCGGATTCTGGAATCGCTGGTTAAAGATGGGCATATTCCTGTGGTTTCTAGCGTGGCGGCTGACGAAACGGGGCAGACCTACAACATCAACGCGGATACAGTGGCAGGGGAAATCGCGGCTGCGTTAGGTGCCGAGAAGATGATTTTGCTCACCGACACGGCGGGGATTCTGCGGGACTACAAAGATATGTCCACGCTGATTCCCAAAGTCGATATTCAGGAGGCGCGGAAGCTGATTGATGATGGGATTGTGTCGGGTGGGATGATTCCCAAAGTCAACTGCTGTGTGCGATCGCTCGCGCAAGGCGTTCGTGCGGCTCACATTATTGACGGGCGCATTCCCCACGCACTTTTGCTAGAAATTTTTACCGACGCTGGCATTGGCTCCATGATTGTTGCATCGGAGTTTATGGGTTAGTTTTGGGCACCCTCATAGCTAGGGATGAAGGATGCGAGCAGCAGGAGATGATTCCCGTAATCAATCTTTGCTGGCTGGCATTCTAAATCTGGTGCTGTCTACATAAGGTTCACTCCCAATGTCTAGCTACTCTGACACGATCGCCGCGATCGTCCAGCAGGCAAAACAGCGTGAAAACGCGTTACCCCTGCTCAACGAATCCTGCCGCTCCCAGTTTTTCTTCCATCCCACACCCACGAAGCGAGTCTGTCTGTTTTTGCACGGCTTTACGGCGGGTCCATATCAATTTGCGCCGATGGCAGACACCTTTTTCAAGGCAGGCTACAACGTCTTGATACCACTGCTTCCAGGGCACGGGCAGGCAGGCAACTGGAGCAGCCATAATCCACCCCCATTGCCGACCGATCCCACGGTCTATCAACAATTTGCGCTGCACTGGTTGACGCAGGCGCAGGCACTGGGCGAGGAAGTCATCGTTGGTGGACTGTCAGCCGGAGGGACGTTAACCGCATGGTTGGCGCTGGAACGTCCACAAGCCATTTACCGTGCCCTTTTGTTTGCCGCTTATTTGGGCAGCAGCAGTCGAGTGCTGGATCAATTCGTACGGGCGATCGATACCTATTTTGAATGGACAGTGAGCAACAGTGCGCCTGTTACAAGCAGTGGTTATCCTGGTTTTACGGTGCCTGCTTTGCGCGTTTTTCTCAACCTGGGGCAAGACCTTCTGCATCGTTCTCAGAACCAGCCGAGTGCGCCCCTTTTTATTCTTTCGAGCGAGAGCGATCTGGCTACGGGCAGCTTTGATCACAAAACGCTCTTTGAAAATGCCTTGGTGCGTCAACCGATCACCTGGTACAACTGCTTCAGCCATGAACTGGCAATTCCGCACACGATGATGACCGTGCAGGAAGGGAACCGCTGGGCAAGCATGTTGCCCAGCATGGCAAAAGCGTTTGTGGAAAGCAATCTGAGCTGGGCAGAGGTGCAGGAAATTGGCTATCGCATGACGCAAGGTAAAACGTTTCCTGTTGTCTTGGCGCAGCTAGGTTTGACGGCGAAGGCTTCGCCCGATATGCCTGCCATGATGACGATGGTCGATAAACGGTCGATCGTCCAGGCACGGAATCCTTCTATGGATGAGGATGACTAGAGTATAGAAGGCAGGAAGTAGAGAGTAGGCAATGACTGAAATGCTCTCCAGGTAAAGCTTTAATTGCGTTTTTGTCTTTTTTAGATAACTTTATTGCCCCGCCATTTTTCTGAATGAGTTGAGTTACCCTCGCGCAAAGTGGACAAATTGCCGCAGTGAATCCCCGAATATCGCTCGCATGGCGGCGGCTTTATCGGGGAGTCAGTCGCTTCTGTGGCGGCGAGGCAAACTTGGAGAAGCGAATTAGGATTGGATTGGTCGTCGTTGGGTAAAAGCGCTTATGGCTAATGGTAAATCTTTTAACATCAACGAAGCCTTGCTTGCAAGAGGCACTGACGCTGGATGAGCAGACAACCGTTGATGCTCTGGTTGAAATCGCTCTGCGTGAATATATTCAACGTCGTAAGCGGCTCAAGGTCTTGGATCTGTTTGGCACGATTGATTACGACCAAGACTATGATTACAAGCAGCAACGCCAGCAGGTATGAGCATTATTGTCCGAATCCTTGCCCGTTGCCTTCTCCAAAAAACGCGATCGCCCTATTGAAAAGAGCGTTCTTTGTTTCTGTTACACTCGAAATGATTTTTCAGATCTTCTATGGCAACGCTTGATCCAAAGGCTGTGATTGTGAAGGCAAAGCTGACAGAGTATCTGCTGGTTCCATTGAATAAGGATGATAAATCGCAGTTTTTAGCTCAAGCTGGCTATACGATCGCAAACTGGCAGCAGCTTGAAAAAGATTTAAGACAGCAGATCCTTTCTCTGGAAGCGATTCCAATATCACGAACTCAATATGGACAGAAGTATGCAATTACTGGAGATTTGAGTAGCCCGAATGGTAGTACGATTCGAGTCAAGACGATCTGGATTGACACAGGTGAGGTAATACAGTTTGTGACGTTGTTTCCGGCATAGGAGAGCAGACATGAAATTTAAACCTTTTTCCCAGGTTGCTTTACGTGAAGATATTCCCGAACTAAATTTGATGAAGGGAAGTATTGGAACAATTGTGGGATGTTATTCTGCTTCAGATAAACAGGAAAATGGGTACAGTTTGGAAGGCTTAATTCCTCAAGATACGGTTGAAGTTTCTGAGTCTCAAATTGAGAAGATCGTAACCTCTATCCCACCCGTTCGTACAGTAAGATAAAAGGCGATCACCATGCTTCCCCACAACAAGCGATCGCCCTCTCCCAGAAAGAACCGCGATCGCACTTTCTCCACCAACGCTATCGCCCCAATGAGAAGGAGCGATAGCGGGTTTAGTTTAGAGGTGCGATCGCTCGATGGAAAAGGGAGATCGCTAAACTTTAATTCACATGATAAGCAGTGATTGCAACCACGCCATCAAGACTATAGATCGCCTCAATACGTCGAAAATTCGGATGATTCCATCATGCTTTTATGCGCTTTCCTTTTGCTGGGGCTGTCCCAATTTTGACGTAACCTGCGGCAAGGAGTAATTCATCAAAATCTGATGCAGGCAAAGTTTTAGCAGTAATTGCCGGAATCCCATCTAATTGATGCTTCTCAAGGGTCATAGCTACCCTGATAGGTACTGTAGATGTGATAACCCGGTAAAACCAAGGCAATTCCCAATGGACTATGAATCGTGCCAGGATAGTCTCCTTCTGGCAAACTACCACCCAAACGGATACGAATAGAACCCATCCATAGATACAAACCAGGAATCAAGGTATCCATGCTGTAGGCGATCGCTCTCAGGGATGAATCTGAGCCTGATTGCTCTATTCCTGATTTGAGAGATTGCTCCCTACGATTATCTGGAATTTGCA
>JBBSHC010000364.1:0-4685 GCA_038253425.1 Leptolyngbyales cyanobacterium
CGACTACATCCTCACCACCTTCTGGGATAACGGCTTGAATCCCCTCTATTCGGATGCACCAGTAGGCAGTGTATTCTACCTGAGCAAAGTAGCGCTCTAGAGTATCAGCCCCTTGGTCACCTAACTCTCTTAGGGCTTGTTCCTTAATACGGCTCATTCAACAGGCGTAGGTTAGACTGTGATAAATCTAACGAGTTCAAGTAGTTAGAGTCAATAGTTATGTAAAGTCATCCTTGGAAACTGGCACTGTCTGGTCTCTCCGCCGGATCGATCGCACCAACTTCAGCCGATACGGGTCAGCATCCTTCCGCCACACCACTCGTTGGCGGAGCCTTTCCGAAGGAAATTGCCCCTTTAACTCCGCACAGTGGTCTTCCAGGCCCTTTAGCCAACCTCGTTGATTCCCCCCTCTAGGACTAGATAATTTAATCCTGGGAACTATATTGCTCCAATAGCTGCTGAATCAACGCATCAGACACGCGAAAAGTCGTTTGCTGTAATTGGTTTAAGACGATCGGCAAATCGAGCCAGCCTAACCGACCTGCTTCCTCTAAAATTCCTAATGTGCCGATTACTCGTAAGCCGCGCGATCGCGCAATTTGCCGCCCAACCATCTCATCAATGATGAGTGAATCTGCCTCAAGTTGCTCAACGAGCAAAATTGCTGCTTGTTCTCCCAGATCGAGCGCTTCCAAGGCTCCATCGGGTTGCAGACGAACTGATTGAATAGTCAACCAGTTAGGTGGTTGAGCAATCCACTGCTTGACTTGGTCGAGCGATCGCTCATGTGCTAACTCTTCCTGCACAGCCTGAGGAATTACAACCTGACCATAAAGCCGACGTAACAGGTCGATCTGCCCGATTAAAATCAGATAGCAGAGCGGCGACGTATCTGAAACAACAATCACGCTGACAGCTTGCCTTCGTTTCTCAGTTGCTCGTGGGTTTGGCTGTCTGCTTCTAATTCTGACTGATCGTAGTGAAGCAATGCCCCTTTTTGCTTGAGGAAAGCATCCACTTCCAAGCGAGTTACCATACCCAGCAGTTGCCGTACTTTCCCAGCACTAATCACCCTATCTCGATACGCTTGAACGACAACCATCTCCAGGATTTGGCGTTCCAGGCTTCCCCATTTGGCTGCTAAGTCACGAGCAATATCATCGGGCAGGGCAATTTCGATTTGCATTGTTGTTTCTTCTTTGCCGCTAGAAGACTCATAGCTATGGTAGCCTAACCCTCATTTTCCTAGCATTGGTCAGTTCTACTCTACTACTGGGCATCGTCGCCGTTGTGCTGACTTAATCAATTTTACCCGATATGGGTCAGCATCCTTCTGCCACACCACCCGATGACCTCTTAACTCAGCACAGTGGTCTTCTAGGCACTTTAGCCAACCTCGACGCTCACTAATCTGCTGCCAATCCTCCAGCAACCCCCAATCCGCTTCCTGCCGACTCAGCTTGGCGAACTTCTCGTAGAGCGGATAGTCCGACATCACCAACAAATCCTTCTGGTGGAGCACGGGTGGATTGTCCTCTGGGTCATAGTCGCGGTAGCTGACGTGTAAATCCCGCAGGTCAACCTGCATACTGGTGTAAAGGGCAGGATGGGGATTAGCGTCGAACTCCGGGTAGAACAGGTAGGAAATTTTAGGTTTAGTGGTGTGGAACTTGACTACCGTTGCCTCTTCCGGGCGACCAATCGTGCGAGAGGCGCAACCTTCGTAGAGCCGCAACAGTGGATCAAGGGCTTCGATCGCGGAGACATGCACCCACAGCGAATGGGGCAGCTTCTTGCCAACGGAGCTGGCTTGGCAACGGGCACCCATAATTTCTAGATTCCCGACGCTCAACAGCATCAGATCTGCGGCTATACAAGCTTGCTGATAGCCACCAAAAAGCGCTTTGATGTCGTTTTGTACGACAGAGGAAAATTCTCGCAGTTTGGGACGACGGCTGAAATGGCTGAGGGCAAGATAGACCAGCAAGTCCTGACGGCGCTTCTCTGCGATCGCATCCCATTCTTGCGCGTGGGTCGCCTGCAACACGACCTGAAAGGCTTTGCGGAGCGTCCCAAATGCTGCTTGTAGCGGTGCGAAGTCTTGCCTTTCGTCAGTGAGGGGCAAGCGTCCGCGATCGCTGAAAAACGCCATGAGTGGAGCTAACAGCTCTTTGTAATCCTCAAAGCGCCGGACGCTGACTTTGACTCTGGGTGTTGTAGTGCGCGATCGAAAGCGGGAGGCTCGAAAACTCTGTGCCTGTGCCTCATCCCGAAACACAAAATAGATACCCAACGCCACCGGAATGGCATCGACCCCTAAAACCTGATCGATGTAGACCTTGAGTGCTTCCTGCTCATAGTTTTTCTGAAACGTGTTGCGGCGCGTAATCACGCCATCGCCATAGATGACCATGCCTCGAATGCGATCGTCGATCAAAACCTGTGCCGCGACAATGAGCACTCTCTGGGTCAGCGCCCAGGCATTGACAAGCGCCTCTCGTCGTTCCGCTGGGTTTTCGATCACATTGATGACATAGCCCAAATTGACAATATCGGCAGAAACATGAAGGGTATCAGGCTGATAGTAGGGGTCCCAGCCAGAACCGACAAATCCCTGTTGAACGATGCGTTGAACATCGCCACCATGCCCGCAGCCGTAGTCAAAGAACGTGGTGCCTGCTGTGAACAGCCCTGCTTCCAGTGCCGATCGAACGGGTTTAGAAAGAGCGGTACGAACCAGGGCGGCTTTGTGGCGATCGATGGTAGGAGTCTGTGAGGTAGCGTGGCTGTAGGGACAGGCAAGGTAGTGACCCTGTAGTTCGATGTGATGCTCGTTGAGGCGCTGTTGCCAGTGGTGATGAGTGCCAATCGATCGCGGCTTGTCTAACAATCCCAACCGTTCTTCCTGGCAAGTCAGTTCAGCGAACAAGAAGTAGAGGGGATAGGCTGGAGTGACGAAGGTTTCCTTCCGGTGAAGCACGGGTGGATTGTCTGTATCCTGGTAGTGCCGCTCAGTTACCGCCTGAGTAGCCAGATCAACCTGACGACTGGCTTGCAACGCTGGATGAGGATCAGTGTCGAAATGGGGGTAGAAGAGATAGGAAACTTTGGGCTGGTCTAGCTGAAATTTGACAAGGGTGAAGGGGGCTGATCCAAGCCATTGTTGAGCAACTTGCTCATACTTCTGGAGCAATAGATCGAGACTTGCCAACGCTGACACGTGAACGTATAAAGCATTGGGAAGTAGCTTACCGATCGCACTCCGCTTGCAGCAAAGGGCAATTTCCTGAAATTCCGGTGATATCGCAAGGTTTTGGGGGGCTGCGGGTCGTCTAGCGGCAACCTCTGTATCTGCACTGCCGTTCGGCTGAACGCTCACGTCGTAGCCCATACTTTTTCCCCAAGCTTTCTTAAAATTAAGGATAAAGCATTTACGATAGGGGGAATTCAACGAGAGAATGATCGCTGGGATCAGAGAGCTGAGGACAACGCAAACGGCTGCAACGGCGAGTCTAGATAGGCTTTCTGACTCGCCGCTACCATACTTCGCATGGCAACGGCTATAGCTGCTAAAGTGAGCAGGCAACGCTATTAGTAGTGAAGATCTGTGGCAAGAACGCTAAGTCTGTTTGAAGACGATCGGTTGACGCTGCCGAAGAGCATTGCGCTCTCGGTCGAATCGTTGCGTCATTATGGTTCTTTCTACAAACACTGGGCGATCGCCTTTTCTGGCGGTAAAGACTCCGCTGCCACTGTCACCCTCGTTGCCCATCTCATCGAAACGGGTCAAATTCCCAAGCCCGAAAGCTTGACCGTCCTTTTTGCCGATACAAGGCAGGAGTTGCCGCCACTGCACTCGGCTGCGATGGGAATTTTGGTAGCGCTCCGTAAGCGCGGGTTTGAGACCCGTGTAGTGCTACCAGAGTTGGATCACCGCTATTTTGTCTACATCCTCGGTCGAGGCGTACCACCACCGTCTAACACGTTCCGCTGGTGTACGCCAAAGCTGAAAGTCATGAGTATGGAACGGGAACTGGAAGCTCTGCGTCAGGAGCGGGGCGAGAAGTTTTTGATGCTTACGGGTGTGCGGATTGGCGAGAGTGCTGCCCGTGACCAACGGATTGCGGTTAGCTGTACGAAGGATGGGGGAGAGTGTGGACAGGGCTGGTTTCAGCAATCAACCTCAACTGCGATCGCAGATACCCTGGCTCCGATCGTCCACTGGCGAGTCTGCCATGTTTGGGATTGGTTGCTTCAGGCAGATTTAGAACTTGGGTTCCCTACCTTTGAGATTGCCAAAGTGTATGGGCAGGATATTAGCGATGGGGAAGAACCTCTCAATGCCAGAACAGGTTGTATCGGCTGTCCTCTTGTACAGAGGGATGCTGCCCTCGATCGCGTTGTCGCTCAAGCAGAATGGGCGTATTTAGCCCCTCTACAGAAACTGAGACCCTTGTATTGGGATGTGAAGAAACCGCAGTATCGCCATCGCAAGCATGGTGAGACCAATAAAGATGGTCGGTTAACGGTAAAACAGGGACGGCTTGGACCTCTAACTCTAGAGACTCGACGCTGGATGCTGGCAGAAGTCTTGGCGATTCAGGATGAAGTGAATCAAGCCGCGATCGCTCAAAATCGTCCGACGATTAGCTTGATTAATGATGAAGAGCTAGCCCGGATTGAAG
>JBBSHC010000365.1:0-4681 GCA_038253425.1 Leptolyngbyales cyanobacterium
CATCGGGGAACCGCTGTACTTTGGCAAACTCTGGGCGATCGTCCTGGACGACGACTTGAAAACCAACCAGATGCGCCAGATGCGCCAAGGGTATAGCAATGTGACCCGCGCCTACCAGAAGCAAAGTGGGTGGCGGTAGGAGGCGTTCGGTGAACGCAAGAGGCGAGAGGGCGTTTAGAACACTGTGGTTAAGCTCTAGATAAGGCGATCGCGCTGGATCGGCGGAAGTGACCAGGAAGCCAGATTGCCCTGCTTGCAACAACGTTGTGATTTGATGCACCAGAGCGATCGCGTCGTTCCCCTGCCAGCGTTCTAGCCAAACCTGCATTATCCCGCCACAGACGCCTTGAGTCTCGCGTTGATTCACGCCCGACAGGTCCAGTTCAACCCATTGCTTCTCTCCGGTGATGAGCACTCGCTGCGCCTGAGCGATTACTTTTGCTTCGCCAGCACCACCACCGATCGTACCAATCATAGTGCCACCGGAGCATAGAGCCATTTTTGCACCGATTTCTCGCGGCACTGACCCTTTAATATGCGTCACAGTTGCCAGGACGAGCGGTTCCTGCTGAAGGGCTGTTGCTAATTGTCGGTAGAAGTCGAGCATGGGTTTGATAATCGCCGCGATCGCGTGACCCGATTGTAGAGCGGTGATCGACCTTCGTTCAGTATCTGCTTCAACGATTCACTTCAACGCGCTTGAATGCTTACCCGTTTCATGGGTTTGGTGAGGCTGGGCTACGGGGCGGTACAAAACCGTTTCGGATACTACAGTAAACGCCTGGTTAACCCAAACCAGTGATGCTTCAGTCACAGCGCCAGCTTGCAGTGAGACGAGTGAAAAGTTACGCAGGCGATCGCGATCGGTTGGCACAATGCGAGGAACGCTAGCAGCGTTGAGATACACAGTGCCCTCTGGACTAACGACAAGGGGCGTCCGTGTGTGTTGCTTGGTATGACGCAGTTGATGGTGCATGTGCCCAAAGGCAACCAGGGGAATGGTTTTGCCTAACGTGCGAGTTGCCGCGATCGCGTCGGTAAAATCAGGATCGCCGTGATCGCCACTAAGGGGGTTCCAGTCTCGTCCGCAAATGTCCTCTGGGCGATCGCCTAACCCTTTCGGACCGCAGTGCCCTAAAAAGATAACCGTCTCACAGGCGCTACTGCTTGCGGCTTGAACGATGCGTGCCGTGGAATCAGCAAAATTCGTAATGCCATAGCGCGATCGGTAAAAATCTGTATTTTACCAATCAGAGCCGCCCCAGCTAAAGGGACGGCTGCCCACCACGGTCAAGTTTAGGGTTGGGAAGTCCAGTTTGCTATAGCCGACATGAGCCACACCCAACAAATCAAGCTGTTGCTGTACCCGGTCTTCTTGCGTGCGATCGTAAGGACATTTTTTGATCCCCCATTCAGTCGCGCTATACCAGGCATCGTGATTGCCAAAAATTGCCGCTTTGGGCAAGCTCAACGAAGCAATCGATCGCACAACGCCTACTGCCTCATTGCCAAAATCCCCCACCAGCAGCACCAGATCGACTCCCAAGGCTTGTAGTGCTGCCTCATCATGGTCATCCCAGCGATCGTGAATATCCCCAATCACCGCAATTTTAATTACAGGTGTAGAGTCAACCATAGCTGGTGGCGATGAGCGCGACGTGGATGCTGCCTGTGCGATCGCGTATGGTTGACTGTCTTGCTGCTGCGTCATGCCTGTCCTTGTTCCCAACTATTCCAGCATAGTAAGGTTTGCAGACGAGCGACCTCTAGCAATTTATAGAATCACTACTTGGTACGGGCAACGTTAGGCACACCATATCGGTTGCAATGAATGCAACGCCGATGATGAAGTACACCGTCTCAGCCCGAAAGCCAGATTGGGACCCTTGTTCACTGCAAAATTCTGACTCCGAATGCTGCTTTATGGAATGCGTTTGCCAATTTTCTGTCGATCGCGGCTCAGTTTTTAGCCCAGTCCAAGCTGCTTCAGCGCTGTTTCACGTGCGCGTTCCGAAAGTTTGTCGAGCATGATGTTTTCGGTGTCATCAATCAGGTGCTCTCTCTGCATTAATTCAATCATGGTGCGATGGAGCAAATTTTCTGCTTGCGTCGCCCGGTCTGCCAACCAGAGATGGGTGTCAGCATCCTGAGGAAATTGCTCAATGCAATTAGTTGTGTAGTTCCGGAATGTTCTGACTTGTCGTAAAAGACGGGCTAAATAACCCGGACATTCACACGCAACCACTTCTGCGGCTCGGCAGATTTCTAGCAGTGCGTCATCAGAAACATCGGAGACCTTAATTGTTCGCTTTACATCTGTCATCGTTCGTTCTCAGCCACCTTCACTATCAACTCGTTGATTCGCGCCTTCATGCATGAAAAGCGACGGTCTCTAAAGGGTCGTCAATTTTGATGGTCTTTAAAGAGAGTGCCCACCGAATAGGAATCAATCCGGAAACCTGGAATCGCTAATTTGCAACCTGCTTTCTATGAGGTGAGGAACAAAAAAAGACATTAGTAGGCACCGTTGAACGTCAGGTATACAAAGCGTTCTGCAATTTTACTGTAGACAACGCTTGCAAATCCTTCCGTACGTTAGCGTGCCAAACTCTTAAGAAAGAGCTGCTCCAACCTCTTGAGGAAGGATGTTACGTTTAAGCGTTTTCAAAACGACACGAAGCCACCCATTAACCTTCACTCTATAAGATTCTTCTGTCAGTTGCCTCTATCCTGAGTCTGGTTTTGTCATCGCGCCTGCTCAGGCTTGCTTCCGCTATGCTTGATAGTGGATTGTGCATGGGAGAGTTGCTGTGAAAGCTGTTTTAATGTCTGCGCCCGGAGGACCAGAGGTTTTGCAGATGGGAGCTATGCCAGAACCAACGCTTCAGCAGGATACAGAACTACTGGTACGCCTGAAAGCAGCGGGAGTCAATCCCATCGACACAAAACTACGGCAGAGGGGAACGTTCTTTCCCGATCGCTTGCCCGCTATTTTGGGCTGTGATGGGGCTGGCATTGTCGAAGCAGTCGGTGCTGCTGTGCATCAATTTCGACCCGGAGACGAGGTTTATTTTTGCAATGGCGGACTGGGTGGGCACCCTGGGAACTACGCGGACTGGGCGATCGTAGATGCTCGGTTTGCTGCCCGTAAGCCTGCCTCACTCAGCTTTGCCGAAGCGGCGGCTGCGCCTCTGGTGCTGATTACAGCATGGGAAGCGTTATACGATCGCGCCCAACTTCAAGCAGAGCAGCACGTTTTAATTCATGCTGGAGCAGGTGGCGTCGGTCACGTTGCGGTGCAGTTGGCGGCGTTGCGGGGTGCAAAGGTTTGCGCGACAGTCAGTACACCGGAGAAAGCTGCGTTCGTGCAACAGTTAGGTGCCAGCCATCTCATCCCTTACAAAGAGACGGATTTTGTGCAGGCAGCGCTGCAATGGACTCATGATCAAGGCGTTGACATTACCCTTGATACCGTTGGTGGTGCAACCTTTGGTCAGTCGTTTGCAGCTACGAAGGTGTATGGCGATGTCGTAACCATTTTGGAAGCGGCCCTCACCACGAATTGGAAAACTGCCCGCAGCCGTAACCAGCGGATTAGCTTTGAGCTAATGTTAGTGCCGATGCTGCACGGGTTGATCGATGCACAGCAAGCGCAAGCAGCAATTTTGCAACAGTGCGGGCAATGGTTTGATGAGGGACGGCTCAAAATTCACGTGAGTCAAACCTTTCCTCTAGCAGAGGCGGAGGCGGCTCATCGATCGCTGGAAACAGGCTCAACCACAGGCAAGATCGTTTTGCTTACCGATCAATAGCACCACCCGGTAAGAAGGCTCGGGTACGGTTGAAAAGCTCCCCCCTTCTGCCTCACCACTAAAACGGCAACCAGACTAAAACGGCAACCGATTAATGCTCTGATTAGAGCCAATCACCACGATCGCGGCTCCTTTTTTCAGGTGTCTGCTGGGTGGGGGGTTAATTTCAAACTTACCGTTCAAGCTGACTGCTAAAACATTCACTCCATAATGGCTCCGTAGCTGAAGTTCGGCGATCGTTTTGCCATCAAACTCTTCGGGCACAATTACCTCCACCACGCTGTTGTCGGGATCAAGCTCAAAGCGATCCAAAATACCGGGTCGGGTTAGCAGTTGCGCCAGGTTGCAGCCCATCTCGTGCTCTGGAAACACGACCAGATCGGCACCCACCTTCCTCAGTAGCTTGACGTGAATCTCGGACGAGGCTTTGGCGACGACATGCGGCACCCCACCTTCCTTGACATTCAACGTGGTGATGATACTTTCCTGCACATAGTTGCCGATCGCGACAATCACCGTATCTTGCTCAAAGACCCCTGCTTCCTTGAGCGCTGCTGGTCGGGTAGAGTCGAGTTGACGGGCACAGGTTGCCAAGCGATCGGACAAGATTTGCGCGACTTTTGCCTCATCCGCATCAATACAAAGCACATCATGACCCTGACCATGTAGCGTTGCTGCCACCGCCCGTCCAAACCGTCCCAAGCCAATGACTGCGAACTGTTTATGTTTTGGGTTAGCACGCAGGCTGTTAAAGAAATTAAGCGAAGCTAGATTAACCAATCGTTAACTCAGCAGAAAGCCCCCCGGTTTACCGCGAAAGGGTCTGCCGCCTCCAGTCAGAATCAAAGTGAATGAACCCCTGTATAAAA
>JBBSHC010000366.1:0-4676 GCA_038253425.1 Leptolyngbyales cyanobacterium
AGGTCAGCATATAGCAAATGCTTCAGGGCTTTCACTATACCTGGGGTTGAGCCGAGATACGGGCAAGTGCGATTCGTTCTAGAGAAACCCAGTTTTCTGGGGGGATTCCAGGCTTCAGTAGAGTAAGGGGTAAAAGTAGCGGTGCGATGTAGCAAGTCGAGTGTTAGAGGATTAAGACAATCCTCCTAAATGAGTGGAGAGCCGTCTCTCCCAGTGGCATCTGTCCCACTGTCCCCCCGTAAAAGAGTCATCGACTCCGGTCACACTGGTCGTCAGTAATGAATCCAGTGGTATGCAGACCACGAACGTATCCAAACCTGGAAGCCTCAATCTGGGCAAGGGCAAGGGGAAGTCCGACAGGGTTAAGGCAACTGAACCGTCATTAGAAGCTTCGTCATTTAGCCAATCAGTGAAATCAGGCTGAGACACTGAAACCAAAACGGTACATGGGTGACTCAACGGCTCGCTATTCCGTTGAGGGACAGATCACAATCCCATCGGAGTATAGACGGAACCCGACCCGGACGCATCTCAAACACTGGGAACTACAGAAGCCCAATGGGTTCTCTGGCTCCATCGTCAGAGTAGGCAAACCGCAAGGAATGCACAATTATCCAGTGGGTAAAGGATGCTGGAGAAAGCGAACGCTCCTGGTAATGCGGGAGATAGGGGTTCGAGCTTTGCCCTAGGTTGAAAGACCGCAAACTTCCAGCAGGTCATCGACGATAAACCGAAGTAAAGGAACCGAATCGCCTGTGAAAGATAGAGTCTGCAAAGACATCGGAGCAGGGAAACCACTGAAGGATTGGGCTGCCATCAACTGGACGCTCGTCAAGCAGCGAGTGAGGAACCTGAGAGAGAGAATTTATCGTGCCACTCAGAACGGTCAGTGGAATCGGGTGAGAAGCCTGATGAAGCTGATGTTACGCAGCTACTCCAACCTGCTGCTATCTGTGCGACGAATGACCCAAGAAAATCAGGGAAAGCAAACGGCTGGCATCGATGGTCAGACGGCGCTGTCCCCCGAGCAACGGGTACAACTGGTTAAGCGAATGCAGGATAAGACCCTATGGCAGGTTCACCCAACCAAACGGGTTTACATTCCAAAAGCCAACGGAAAACTCAGACCACTGGGTATCCCTGCATTAGAAAATCGGGTCGCACAGATGATAGTCAAGAATGCCTTAGAACCAAGCTGGGAAGCACGGTTCGAGAGCCACAGCTACGGGTTTCGCCCCGGTCGCAGTTGTCAAGATGCCATTGAACAATGCTACTTGCGGCTGCGAAAAGGGTGCGACACCTGGATTTTAGATGCGGATCTCAAAGGTGCATTTGACCATCTGAGTCACCAATTCATCCTCGACACGATTGGACAAGTCCCGGGTCGAGAATTGATCAAGCAGTGGCTCAAAGCAGGGTATGTAGAAGCCGAGATGTTTTATGCAACGGATGAAGGCGTTCCCCAAGGAGGAACGATCTCACCGTTATTGTTGAACATTGCGCTGAACGGCATGGAACAGTGGTTGCTGTCCTACACAACGACCACCCTCCATCACCCTTCAGCCAATGCGAAACAACAAAAGCCCTACAAGAAAAAGTCTCCAACCTACGGCTACTGCCGCTATGCAGACGACTTCTTGATCACGGCAAAGAGCAAAGCAGACATTGAAGCAATCCTTCCCGTTTTGCAAGATTGGTTAAAAGTGCGAGGGCTGGAACTGAACTGGGAAAAGACTCAGATTGTGTCTGTCCAACAGGGCTGCCACTTCCTGGGTTTTACCCTTCGGCATCTCCAGCACAAGTGTCTCTGCCGACCGCAAAAGGAAAAGGTGAAAGCCCTCCTCAAGCGGATTCGAGACTGGCTGAGAGACAACCCCTCGGTGACTCCAGCCGCGGTGATACACTCCCTTAACCCAATCTTGCGAGGCTGGGGGAACTACTACAAACACGGAGTCAGCAAAGCGGTGTTTAGTTATGTGGACAGCCAAATCTGGAATGCGATCTGGAGATGGTGCCGCAGGCGACACCCCAATAAAGGCAAGGGCTGGATTGCCAGCAAATACTACAGAACCCTCAAAGGGCGGACGTGGACCTTTGCCACACCCGCTTTTGACCGGGCAGGAGAGCGGAAAACGCTATCGCTGGTTCGATTAGCAGAGATTCCGATTCAACGCCATGTCAAGGTTCGAGGAACTGTATCGCCGGATGATCCAAGCCTGCATGATTACTGGCAGCATCGTCAAACCCGATATGGCAAAACCTATTGGGACAAAGGCTCGAAGTACTATCGAGTTGCCCAGAGCCAGACGTGGCGATGTCCAGTGTGCCATGACCCTTTGTTTAACGGAGAAGCGCTGCAAACTCATCACCGAATGCCAGTAAAAGATGGGGGTACAGATCAGGAGGAGAATCTAATTCACCTTCACCAAGCTTGCCATCAACAAGTGCATCGAGTGGGAGCAGTACTGAGCGACAGATGGCTTGAGCCGCTTGATGGGATAACTGTCACGAGCGGTTCTGAGGGGAGGGGGACACGGTGACGGGTTCCCTCTTACCCGACAAGATACTGTTGGCGAATTAGAAAAAGAAAAAAACGCTCTGAAACACTGATTCTTTCGTTGATTCGGTAGCGGAAGTCTCTAATGTAACAACCAGTGCCCCGATTGGCTTTCAGCAGACGCTTCTTTTTCTCTCGTGAATTCGCCAACAGTATCCAAAACTACTCACACCCCATAAACGTTTCTCGACTATGCGGCGGTTGCTTGAGTCAGAGACAAAGATCAAGGACGTTCTTGATGCAAGACTAACATGTCTCAAAGTGGAATATACCTTTTCGGGGGGTCATGCAAAGAATCCCAGACCCCAATCGGGGTTGAACCGAGATAAAACCTCATCGCCCATCATCAAAACGACCTGACCTAACCTGACCATCCGCAGTGGTTAACTTGCTTTTTGTTTTGTCTTTTTTACTCTTTTTACCCTGACAAAAAAGCCCCGACGTGATGGTGCCAGGGCGCGGGATGTGAGTGATGACTTGGTAATAGTTTGTGATGCAGTTTGTAGAATAAGCTGTACCTGTATCGCCTGTATCGGCTCCTAACCCGTATCGCCTGTATTGCTGTATCGTATTGCTGAAACAGCCTGTATCTTCGTCGATACAGCCCTCCTAGAGGATGTTTCCGATACAGCGATACGCCGATACAGCCAGTCAGATTGTATTAGCGAAGTAGGTGCCATCTCCCTCATAGATCTCGCCCTCTAGCGTCATCAAATCGAGTACAAACTTAATATCATCGGTGGTCATTCCTTTCACTGGCTTTCTTGCCCTAGCTGACAAATCACGAGGCTTTGAGCCTTCTGCATTCGCCAACAAAAAGCGCTTCACTTCTGCTCTGGTTGCCAGTTCATCACTGTCGGTTGCGGTCATTTGTTGAATCTTTTGATTCAACTCACTCGCTAAGATATCGCCCTCCGATGGACTCGCTCCGAGTGGCATCTGCTTAATGACCTTGCCACCATCCCGATCGAACGATGAGTGGTTTTCAAGCTCAGGCGTAGAAATGAATTCGCCTGCGATTGACATAACCCGATTTACTGATGATCGGATTGTCAATTCTCTGAATTCTGCTTCAGTCAGTTCACCATTCGACCGCCCAAACTGAATCAGTTTCTTAGCGCGGGTGTATTCGTCTTCTCTGAACAAGCCGACTTGAGTAAAGTTTTTCAGCAGTTCATCGGAGCCAAACGAGTCACCTGCATTAAAGGACTGAGTAATGGCAATTAGATGAATGCCTTCACTGTCACCTGTTGAGATGGCTGAAACTCCGAAGCGTCTGAACTCTGCAAACAAGCCATTACTGATTGATTCTTTGATGGTGAGCAGCTCATCCAATACCAAAAATAACCTCATCCCCCGCGTCACATCTGCCTGAGAAACGAGGTTACGGGCTTCAGATAGAAACTCAATCACTTTCTCTGCATACTGCTCTAAGCTTAAAGCGATGCCCTTAAAGGCAAAGTGCCGGATTCTTTCATGGTGCCAGTAACCCGCTTCTTTTAAGTCGCCTTTGGGGTTCAACACCAGCGCGATCGCGCTTGGATATTGATCAAGCTTCCATCTCAGTAAATTGGCTGCAAATATCCCTTTACCACTGCCCTTTGACCCAGCCACATAAAACGAGTTGTTCCGATCGCACACCTCTCTTAGTTTGCTGGTGATAGGTGTTTGAGGTGCGATGTGAGATTCTGGAGTTTGCCAACTTGCCCCCGATATTTGAGCAGCCGGGTAAGTGGGCACCTCGACGGCTCCCATGCGCGTGTTATTGCCAATCGGGGATGAGGTGGCGACGGGTAAGGCATCATTAGCGGCTGGCAGTGATGGAGCTGTCGCACTGTCTAACCCGATTTCTGGGAACCGCTCCGCAGCTTCGGGCAGGTGAGAATGATAAACCGATGAATTGCCCAACACGGTTTGCAACGTTGCCCGATCGCGATAATCATCTAGATTCCCCGTCCTGTGGGCATCTAAGAGAAAGCAGTAACACGCCCATCGCTGGGCAGGCGCCACTGATGAAACTGCATTTAATAGACCCTGTGGCGCGTGGTGCAACAGCTCATACTCTGCCTTCTCTCTTGGCTCTAGATAGATGGCTTCTTCATGAATGTGAGCTCGGGCA
>JBBSHC010000367.1:0-4672 GCA_038253425.1 Leptolyngbyales cyanobacterium
GAAAGAACCCTGCGCTAAACCTGGATTTGGATAAATACTCAGGCTGCGATTACGAAATCTGGGCAGCTACTCCAGCAATCGTGTGGTCAGCAGATCGCCCGCAGAAAAAGGGGATTCATGTCCACATTAATGATGGAGCAAAACGCATTGTTGATGATACATTCAGCGTCGTAATCCTCAACGGTAAAACTCTTGAGCGAAAGGATGTGCTTCAAGTGATGTTCGAGCGCACGAGTACATGAGCCAAAACTATTCAGTTTTATTCCAATGCTGCAATTATGTAGCCAATAGTCTAATTACTTGAATCGGAAAATCGTTGAGAACTGTCCATCAAGTTTGCACTGAGGCGAGCTAATGTTGAACGTCACTGTTGATGAAATACAACGCGACCCCTTGAAATATCTTCGTCAAGTAGAGGCAGGTCAAACTCTTGTCATTGTTAGATCTGATAAGCCAATCGCTGAGCTTAGACCTATTTCTAGCAGTAAACAACTGCGACCATTTGGTTTGTGTGCAGGCGAGTTTACTGTTCCAGATGATTTTGATGCTCCTTTGCCGGAAGATCTTCTCAATGCATTCGAGGGTAAATGAGGATTCTGCTAGATACACATATCTTTTTATGGTTCATCAGTGGTGATACCCAGTTGTCAACGGATGTTCAGGATGCAATTCGTGATCCAGACAATGAGGTCTATCTGAGCGCAATTTCAGTCTGGGAAGCAATTGTCAAGTACCAGTTGAGCAAGCTATCTCTGCCGGAGCATCCCGAAACGTATTTACCCAAACAGCGTGATCTTCATCAAATCGCCAGTCTTGCTCTTGATGAAAATAGTGTGATTCAACTGGCTAAACTGCCACCATTACATCGTGATCCATTTGACAGAATGCTTATCTGTCAAGCCTTACAAAATGGTCTGACAATTGCGACAGTGGATACAGCAGTTCGTGCCTACTCAGTCAACGTCATGTAGCAGCACAGCCCAACACTGCTTTGGTGCGGACGGTACAGGGGTTATCGGTGAGAGTTCAGGGTTGCTTGCCGCCGCTCAACTTAGCCGTTAGACTGCTAATCCTTTGATGAGGTGTACTCCTATAAAATCGATGATTAGCCAAAAACTCGGTCTTGAAACGCAGGCTGGTATGGCTTGGATCTTGCATGAACTGACGATATGCTGCGCGTGTCTGTTCTTGAACGTGTTCAGGTAAATCACCAAATAACCTACCGAACTGGATCGATCGTAGTGCGTGACTTCACAATGTTTCTGGATCAAGTGCTTGGGTTTTGCCCGCATGATGCTCAGCCATTGCTGAAGCCGCGAGTTTAGCAAGCACATCTAGAGAGCGAGAGAAGGCTTCATCCCAGCGCCGATCGTCTTTAAGTTCTTCCATAATCAGGGTAGCAATAGCATCTTGCTCACTTGGAGGTAGGGTTTTCAGTCTGGCGATCACCCCTTCAAGTAACTCAGTCATGGCTATCACATTCTAATCATAAGGACGAGAGACTTCGTTTATGATCGCTGCTTCTAAGCACGGACGATCGCTGGCTTGATGAGCAATAGCCTATTTATAAATTCTTTTAGCTAAAAGCGCTTTTTTTCTCAAAATCGCCTATTGATAGGGCATAACAGTTCTTTTCGACTGGCATTCTCTTTCTTTCTTAGCATTCAATGAAGCGCTTACAGAACTCTTTGCTTGCCTGCTTTTTGTTTATTGGCAGTGGCTTACTGACAGGCTGCAATGTGGAGAAAGCGCGAGCAATTCAGGGTGCAGCCGTGCAGTTTAAGTCAGAATCGTTAGCGGCAATCCAGGCGATCGACGACATGCATCGACAAGAATTGGCACCACCGCCCCGATCGCCGACGGATATTCGCCGCGATTTTGTGAGCGGCATTCTGGCTTCCAAAAGTGAGCTTAACGCCAACTTGATCGATCTTGCGATCGATCCTTTCAAGCCGCCCGATGAACCACAATGGGATGCCTTTACATCCACACTGCAAAACCAGTACGCAAGCTTTGCGTCGATTTTTGACAAGCTGGATGCCGGAAATATCGTTGCGATCGATGAGGTGGGTCAATCAGCAGCCTACGCCAAAACCCTGACAGTGCAAATGGCGCTCTTTGCCGACGCGATTAGCAAAAACCCGCCAAGGCTTTACCGCTACCGTAATACGATCGTGCTCAAACTGCGTAAGCAGCGCCAAACCTATCAGGAGCTTCAGGCACAGCTCAAGGCTAACTATGGCTCGATCGATGCCAGTCCGCAAGCATCCCGCGATCGTCTGCACGAGATTGAAACTCAGGTCGGCGAACTCATGGGAGAGTGGCAGCAGATCAAGCTTCAAGAGCAAAAACTGCTAGAGGCAACAGTTGCTCAATGCTTGAAAGCAGCGGTTCTGGGTAAAGAATTAGGGCAGTTGCTCAATCGCTACGACCAACTAGACCTGAATGATATTAATCTCATCATCCCTCGCATTTTGGGGTTGGCGGGGGCAATTACAGGGCGAGACTATGGGTTTCTGCGCGGTAAAACTACGAGTATCATCAGCGAAATCAAGCAAGATCCGCTTTGGCAAGATGCTGCAACACTAGCGCTAGAGCAGGTGAACAATGCTGTGGCGAACCGCCAAAGTAAGCAGCCAGCCTTAACAAGCAAGAGCGAAAGCCAGAGTAAGTGAATCTACCATGACTGATAGCAAATGACTGATAGCAATACCCTCTTTCTGCAAGCCGCATCCGCCGCCATGAATGAACTTGATCTTCGCTATATGGACGCAGATCTGGACGGTAAAATTCAGCTCAAAGAAGAGCTGGATAAAGCGATGATGACCTTTTCTGAAATCCGTTGTCGCCTCTTGGAAGGTGAGGTTATTTGCACGGTGGATGATGTGACAAAAATGCAGCGTTTACGTCAGGACGTTGAACAGGCTGAGGTGATGCAGTCGTTGCTCTCAGTTTTGGTAAGGCTGACTGGCTTTTTTGCCCGGTTATAAGGGGATCCCAAAATGTCATGCTAAAGAGAGCATCAGCGCCGTGAAGCCTCTTGATCGCACGCTGAAAGCCAAGCTTCTTTGTGCCGCTCGACTCGACTCAGAATGACAAAAATACTTTTACAGTGATGTTCAAAGGTATAAGCCACAGTCCGCTTAGCAAAAAGCTGATCGTTGACCGCTAACCGCTGACCCAAAGCTGTGTTCGATTAAACCGAAAACCGCTGTAAGACAGCTTCTAAAAGCGTGATTGGAGAGGGCTGAAAAAATGGAGTACTGAAGCTTTAAAGGTAGGGCATGTAGCGGCGCTTAGCCGCTCAAAAAATGTTGTAAGTCACGCGCTGAATTGCAAGGGGTGGGATAGACTGAAAACCAGATTTCAACAGAATGTGGAAAAGTTGGATCAGTCCACTATATTTAGGTAGTGTCTGGCGCTGCAAGTCGAATGAGAATCGATCCTGATCGCCAGATATAGCGTTGCTATCGTGAATCAGCAGAGGCGTCTGCGCGGGTGTGAGATGAAACACTGGGAATTTTTATTGCAGAAAGAGGGCGATCGCTCTTGGCTCCCCCTGGATTCACCCGATGTTGAAATCCTGGAAGGGCGCTATCGTATTGTGGCGCGTTCTGCTACTGTCAATGCCGCGATCGACGTTCGCATCTCCCACCTGGCAACAGAAGAAGATCCCCCCAAACGCCGTCTACAGAAGCGATCGTGCCGAACTAATCAAGATGGGTTGATGGTTGTCATCCCGTTTACCCGGTTAGCACCAGGGCTTTGGGACTTGCACTGTTCGCCCGCCGATTTAATGTCTGATTTAATGGCAGGCGCTCAACCTTACACAGTCAAGCTACAAGTGCTGGCGCGGGAAGCAGAACAAGACGACTGGGAACCCGACTGGAGCGAGTCTACGGCGGACGCTAGCCCATCTGCACCTCAGGCTACTCCAGCAGCAGCAAAACCATCTCAGCCTACCCAAAGAGATGCTGAGGCAGACGTTGACTCCTTGCAAGCCTCTGCTTCTCAACCGTCGATCGCCGCTAATGACCGTTCCGCAACGATGCCGCCAGAAGTGGCTGAAATCCTCACGGCTTCGATGGATCGGTTGTTCCAAATTGCAGAGCAAATGTCTGAGCAGTTAGTGGATGAAGTGCTGCAAGACTTTGACCTGACCGCGATCGCGGATGCCCCTACCAACCCAGAGTCAACGGTGCCACTCGACGAGCCGCGCTCTTTTGCCACTGCGGCAACCGTCACACCCGTATCTGATGCCGTCGTACCTGACGAAACCAGCCAACTTTCTACACCAACAGGCTACACACTGGCAGCCGATGAGACGTTTGTGCTGACGCTCGATCGCTCCACACTGGTGACAAACCGACGGGATGTGCTAACCCTGACAGGGCAAGTTGCGATCGCAACCCAGACTGCGCTAAGACCAGATGCTCATACAGCCGTTGCCCATGCTCCGGTTCTGGATCTTGCCGACCCGTGGGACATTGACGCTGACGCAATCAATTTAACAGGCGCAACCGCTCTGGAAGTACAGCTTTGTTTGCGCGATCCACAAAGCCTCCAGGTTTTACTGAGCGATCGACAACCGCTGCCGCATGGCTCCCCTCCTTTTGCCTTTACCTTCACGTTCTCACTGCCTGCCGCTTTTGCTACCCACCTTGTTTTAGGC
>JBBSHC010000368.1:0-4664 GCA_038253425.1 Leptolyngbyales cyanobacterium
TAGGTTTAGCAGCCTGTTTTTACCTTCTAAATCATTTACCTTCTAAATCATGAAAGTTTGACCATAAGAAGGGCGTCCCCAACCGCTTTTGTTAATGCATCGTTGGATCTTCAAACTTATAACCAACCCCAATCACCGTTTTAACAAAGGTCGGACTGGCAGCATCGGGTTCGATTTTTTTGCGGAGGCGGGCGATGTGAGTATCGACAACCCGTTCATCGCCAAAGAAGTTGCTGCCCCACAGCTTATCAATCAATTGAGTGCGGTTCCAAACGCGACCGGGGTAACTCATGAAAGTTGCTAACAGGTCAAATTCTAGCGTCGTGAGGTCGAGCGGTTCGAGTTGGTCAGGATCGACACCACGTTGCACCGATCGCTGGTCAAGGTCAACCAGAAAGTGTTGAGTGCGGTAAACCTTGCTTTGTCCACCCTGGCGGAGAGTGCGACGTAACAGCGCACGAACACGGGCAACCAATTCCTTGGGGCTAAATGGTTTCACCATATAATCATCGGCTCCGGTTGATAAGCCAATGATGCGATCGATCTCTTCACCTTTTGCCGTCAGCATCAAAATGTAGGGATCTTTGGTGCCAGCTTTTTGCCGAATACGGGCGCAAACCTCTAACCCATCCATGCCAGGAATCATTAAATCTAGAATGATCAGATCTGGTTTTTGCTCCTGGAAGATCTGCAAAGCGTTGATGCCATCTCGACAAAGACGGCAGGTGAACCCTTCCTTTTCCAGGTAAAGCTGAATGAGTTGGGCAATCTCAGCCTCATCTTCAACGATCAAAATATCCATCGGCGTTACCTTCAGCGTTCTACCTGCATTTTGCGCCAGAAAACTAACGTTTCGATCGCAGCCGCTTTAAAGTGTGATGACGCGGATGTGTCAAGCAGCGATCGCGTAGATCATTCTCTCTCTAAAGTAACCAGTTTGAGTGTGGATGAAAGCCCAAGGTTGAGTAAAAATGTTCTCAAGGTAGGATGCGCCATTGCTTCTCTGGGTCTAGCTGCAAAGAACAGCATTCGCGATCGCTTAAACGTTGGAGGGTAGGATGTTAGAAACCGATTCATCGCCTAGCCCTGTGGAATCTGCTACACCCCAGAGTGATTTACAGCGTTTGGCGCAATACTTACAGAGGCAGTTGCGATCGCTGCCCCTTGCCGAGCCGCTCCAAATTCAATGTGTGGTTAAGCAGGGCAATCTAATGATTTTGGGTCAGCACCCGTTGACTGAAGAGCCTCAAGCGCCAGCCGTTTTTGGGGCATTGCAGCAAGCGCTGCAAACCCTGCCACCCGCTTTGCTCAATGGCTTGGCTCCTGAGACGGTGAAGGCGCTGACGCACGTGAAGCTTTATCTAAGAGCGTTAGGACAACGGCAACCCTACGCTTACCATCTCTGTGAGTTAGCGTCTCCAGTGACGTCTGTACCGGAGGTTCCATCTACAGTCTCTACCGAAGCAGCCGCACCCTTAGCCGAACCGATCGCAGCACTGGATATGGATGCTGCTGCCTTGAATCCAGAGCGTGATGAATATGCGTCCATCGAGCAGGATGACCCTGCAAACAATTCTGACTTACCGCTTACAAAGCCATCTGACCTCATACCACTGGAGCTAGAAGAACCACCTGTTGTGCTGTCAAAACCAGTACGATCGCCGTTGTTGCCCTGGCTCGTTGCAGGCGTAGGCATTAGCATCATCGCTTTTGGTTCGGGTCTGTGGTTTATGTCTCGTCCCTGCATGGCTGGAGCATGCGAACCGTTGCAGTCTGCTCAGGCACTCAGCCAACAGTCTACTCAGACGATACAAGCGGCTAAAACTGGACAGGCTTTGCAGCAGGCACGACAGCAGCTTGCTGAGGCAGAGCGAATCTTGCAAACCGTTCCTACCTGGTCGAGCCATCATAATGAGGCACAGGCATTGCAGCAAACGTATCAGTCACAAGTAGAGGCGCTCGATCGCGTGTTGGCGGCTGAAGGCAAAGCAACAACAGCAACCCAGAAAAGCCAGACTCTACCGCTATCGACCGCTGACTTGCAGACAACCCAAGCACTGTGGCGCGATGCGATCGCCCAGTTGCAGACCATTCCTCAAACCGACGCCCTTTATGCTTTTGCCCAGCAGCGCTTGACGGCTTACACCGCAAATCTGGCAGCCATCAGCAAACTCACGAGCGCAGAACAGCAGGCACAGAAACAACTGGCAGTGGCAAAAGAGACGGCTACGATCGCCACAACGAGACAGGGCATTGCCCAAACGCCCGAAAACTGGCAGCTAGTGCAATCAACCTGGCAGGTTGCTGTCAATAGCCTGCGGCAAATTCCTACCAGCACGACAAGCTATGCTGAGTCGCAACAGCTACTGTCTGACTATCGACCGAAGCTGGCAGCAGCCCGCGATCGGGCAACGCAAGAACAAATTGCCAAGCGAGCATTCACCCAGGCGCTTGCTCTAGCACAAAAAGCCGATGCTGCTCAGCGTAAGAATCAATGGTCTCAAGCTGTGATCAATTGGCGAGAGGCACTCACAAACGCGAAACAGGTGCCAAGTGGTACAACCTACGGTGAACCAGCCCAGCCACTTGTCGCGTCTTACACTACTTCTTTGAAGCAAGCTGAGGCGCGGCTCCAGTTTGCCACTGCTATGCAACGCACCCGTGCCGATCTGAACCGAGTTTGTGCCGGATCACCGAAGCTATGCAGCTTTGCGATCGCCAGCGATGTGATTCGCGTGCAATTTACGCCTTCCTATGAACGGGCACTACGAACAGCCTTTGTTGTGGGTCGCTCCGGCGACTATGGCACGTTGGGTGGTGCCGTCAACCACATTGAAACATTGCAAACAGCCCTTCAGACCATTGCTAATAATGCGGGGTTGCCGATGGAAGTTTACAGCGCCGACGGTAGTGAGTTGATTGGCTCGTTTAATCCCGGCAATTAATCCCGGCAACTAATCCCGGCAACTGAGCGAAGCTGAGGATGACAGAAGGCATGGGTAGAAGGATCACTGGACACCAGGGGCACTTGCCATCAACCATGTTCAAAGACAAATTTCAAGAAAATGGTGGGTTTGCTCAATTTACTGCTATATTGAATAAGCCGTCGCGGGGTAGAGCAGTCTGGTAGCTCGTCGGGCTCATAACCCGAAGGTCCATGGTTCAAATCCATGCCCCGCCACCAAATTAAACAAGCCTTGTCAGTCAAAATCTGATAAGGCTTGTTTTGTTATCAGCCTTTCCTCAGGATGCCGCCACCCCAGTAGAATAGGAGAGAGCCGCTTTCAAGCTTTAGATTTCAAATTATGAAACGACAGTTGGGCAGTACGCTTAGCGTCGTTGGTCGCCGTCTAAACGGAAACGGTCGCTCTGGCTTGATGACGTTACCCCTACAGTGATTGGCTATGACCGTTAACCTGCGACGCCCCCTTGTGATTGGTGGTGGTCTTCTCGCTCTCAGCATTGGAGCTTTAGACATCCTGCATCATCTTGTAGGTGAGTGGGGTGTTTATGCTGTCTTTGCCTTACTGGGGGCGGCGGGTGTGCAGTGGCTGCACAAACAAGCAGACCAAAGAAAGATGCCGCTGCAAAAGCCGCTTGTTGCTGACTCGCTGACGGTTAAACGTACCCTGGTCGAGGTCGAGCAAGTGATTACTCAACTTGAAGCCGAGGTAGACGATCCGGTTGAGAAGATAGCCTGTGTAGCCGCAAAGCCTCGCGTATCGCGGTTGCAATCGCAAATCACTCATCTCGCCAAGGATCTGCATCGGCAAGACATTCGAGTGGCAATTATGGGAGCGAAAGGGAGCGGTAAAACTGCCCTTTTTGAGCTTTTGCAGGCAACCTGGGAAAATGACCCAGCGAGAGTACTGCACCTCAACGAAGTACCCAGTTTTGCAGCGACAGCGACAGGGCTAACTGCTGATGGCTCCGCGTTGCAGCAGGCAATGGCAGCCGACCTGGTACTTTTTGTAGTGACTGGCGATATCACAGCCTCTGAGCTGCAAACTGTGAAACGGATTGTTTCTGGTAAGCGCACTGTGTTGGTGTTTAACAAGCTGGATCAGTACTTACCTGTCGATCGCCAGACGATTTTAGAGCGGCTCCGGTTACATGTTGGAGGAATGCTAGCAGGGGGAGATGTGGTCTCGATTGCAACCGCACCCAGCCCTATCAAAGTTCGGCAACATCAACCGGATGGCTCGGTGAACGAATGGATGGAAGCGCAAAAACCCGATGTAGCTGCTTTGATTCAGCGGTTAACCCAGATCCTGGCGCAGGAAAGCCAACAACTCGTACTAACAAGCTCCCTTAATCAGGCGACAGCGATCAAGAAGCAGGCAACGCTCGTGCTGAACGATGTGCGGCGGACCCGTGCGCTACCTCTCATCGAACAGTTTCAGTGGGTGGCTGCTGGGACTGCCTTCGCTAGCCCTATACCGACCCTTGATGTACTGGCAACGGCTGCGATTAATGCCCAAATGATTCTGGATCTGGGCACTCTGTATCGCCAGAAATTCTCGCTCCAGCAGGCACAAAAAATGGCGGCAACGCTTGGTAGCCTGATGCTGAAACTGGGTCTGGTTGAGCTATCGACGCAAGCGATCGCGGGGTTGCTAAAAGTGAACGCACTGACCTATGTAGCAGGTGGCGGCATTCAAGCA
>JBBSHC010000369.1:0-4659 GCA_038253425.1 Leptolyngbyales cyanobacterium
ACAGCACTCTTACAACATTGCGATCGCACCCGGCAGCCTGGACCAACTCGGCACGTGGATGCAGGGTACATCCACCGAATCTCTCAAATTGGGTAAGACTGTGTTGCTGGTGTCCAATCCGGCGGTGTTTCAGCACTATGGTGAACGGGCGATCGCGTCGTTGGAGCAAGCGGGCTTTACTGTGTCAACGTGTCTGCTGCCAGATGGTGAACAGCACAAGACCCCGGAAACGCTAGCCAAAATCTATGATGCTGCTCTAACAAATCGCGTTGAGCGATCGTCTACCTTTGTTGCCCTCGGTGGTGGCGTCATTGGCGATATGACAGGGTTTGCCGCTGCGACATGGCTGCGTGGCGTGAACGTAGTGCAGGTGCCGACCTCCCTGCTGGCAATGGTGGATGCCGCGATCGGCGGTAAAACCGGGGTCAACCATCCCAATGGCAAAAACCTGATTGGTGCCTTTCATCAGCCACGTCTAGTGCTGATTGATCCGCAAGTGCTGCAAACCTTACCCGTACGGGAATTTCGCGCCGCGATCGCTGAAGTGATCAAATATGGCGTTATCTGGGATGCAGAGCTATTCAATCAGTTAGAAGCCGCACCGCGTCTGGATGAATTGTCTTACTTAAGCGAAGCACTGCTGCAAAATATTTTGACCCGTTCCTGTCAGGCGAAAGCACACGTGGTTAGCAAAGATGAAAAAGAAGCCGGACTGCGTGCAATCCTCAACTATGGGCACACGATCGGTCATGCCGTCGAAAGTCTCACAGGCTATCAAGTGGTGAATCACGGTGAAGCGGTAGCGATCGGCATGGTTGCCGCTGGAGCGATCGCGGTCGCACTTCAACTCTGGAGCGAAGCCGACGCCCAACGCCAACTGGCTCTCCTGGAAGCTGCTAGTTTACCCACTCGTCTGCCTGCTGGAATCAACCTGGATGCCATTCTGTCGTCATTACAATCTGACAAGAAGGTAGAAGCAGGACAGGTACGCTTTGTATTACCGACTCAGATTGGAGCCGCGATCGTCACCAATCAAGTACCCACAGCCGTTATCCGCCACGTGCTACAGCAAATGCAGGCTGTTTAGAAGGGGTGCGATCGCGCCCTGCCTGAAAGTCTACCTAGTAGAGCAGCACTGGCTCTTTTAGAGCTTTAGACACGTTCGATTTAAAGACTAAAGCTTTTAAGGAAACGCTACAAGTTTGAAGGTAGTTACAGTTTGTAGCAGTATTTTATCTGTTCGATGACGAACAAGTGACCGACCCTGTAGAGATGACATCGCGCTCAACGAGAAAGCAACTTACTCCGTAATATCCGCAGAACGCTGATTCTGCCTTGTTTAGGGTTTCTTAGGAACGAATGACACTTAAACAACTGGCAGTCGCTGACTGGACAAGGATTGATTGACCAAACCTGCCAAATTGGCTACGGACTTTGAGCAGTAGGGCTGTAACTGTAGTTTTTTTCTACAGCGCCACTCTACTTTTCTCTACCTTTTGGGAGATGAAGCTAAGGAGGGCACTTGCTTCTAGCTTGCTACAGCGATCGCCAAGACAGGAGACTCAAGGCAGCGACTTTGTGCTTAAAGCATCCTCGTCAACTGAGTGGCAAACGATCGAGCGGGTAGACACAAGAAGAACTGGCAATAGCGAGTAAAAGATAGAGTTTGTCAACCTTACGCTAACAAGCAGTTGGATTTTGTTAGTCGTGCCTACCAAGTGTTGATGTGTTTCTCACAGATAACGCTAGTTAACAGCCTTGTAAAACGTTGCAGTCAGAACCGTTGGGTATTTTCTAAATCTAAAGTTCGCTTTCTTGAAAGACTGTTTGCACAGCGATCGCCTGAGACGTGTAGCGCAGTCAGGGTGAAGGTGCTGTCTTTTGGCATCTACAGGTCACGCTGCCAAACCATTGATCGACTATTGCCTGTTTCCGCTCAGGTGTGTTCCCCACACATAGCGATCGCGATCGGCGTTCAGGTACTTGTTTAGCTCATTTCTATGTAAGCAAAGGCAATCCTCATGCTTTTTGAGCACCTGTTTGAGGTCACAAGCATCTTGCTTGCCATTAAACCTAAGGCTTAGCAACAGCGGTTGAACGAGCGTCCACTGAGCCGCTTCCACACGTCATTTTGCACACTTCATCATGGAACCTCTATGAATACTGTTGACTTCTCTCTGGTTAACGACTGGGGTGTTGGTTTTACTGCCAATATGTCCATTGCCAACACCAGCACCAGCAATGTGAATGGTTGGATCCTTGAATTTGATGCACCATTTCAGATTACAAACATTTGGAATGCGGAGATTGTTAGCCAGCAAGGCACGCATTATGTGATTCGTAATGCCAGTTGGAATGGCACCATCCCCGCGAATGGAAACGTCGCGTTTGGCTTTAATGGCAGCAAGTCTGCGGGCACCACCGCTACACCCAGTAGCTATTTGTTGAACGGTTCCTCGCTAGGGGCAACGTCTGTGCTGCCAGCCCTCTCAGTGAACGATCTAACGGTAACCGAAGGCAATACGGGTACTAAAGTAGCGACGTTTAGTGTGCGGCTCTCCCAGGCAAGCAGTAAGCCAGTGACGGTACAGTACGCAACGGCTAATGGCACTGCGATCGCGGGTACGGATTATGTGGCGCAAGCGAATACCCTGACCTTTGCACCAGGGGAAACAACGAGAAGTATTTCGGTGGTGGTCAATGGAGACACGACCATCGAACCCGATGAAACGTTTTTGGTGAAGCTCAGTAACCCCAGCAATGCCACGATCAGTAAAGCGCAGGGCACTGGCACGATCTTGAACGATGATCCAGCACCCACGTTCCCGCCGCCTTTACCACAGCTATCAATCAATGACATGACGGTCACTGAGGGTAACAGTGGCAATGCGAATGCCCTCTTTACGGTGAAACTTGCTACTGCCAGTACGCAAACCATTACCGTCAATTACACCACCGCCAATGGGACTGCCACGGCAGGCTCAGATTACATCGCCAAAGCCAGTACGCTTACCTTTGCACCAGGTCAGACGACTCAAACGATCAGTGTGCCCGTCATTGGTGACACCGTGAGCGAGGCTACTGAGACCTTTAAGGTCAATCTCTCGAATGCCACCAACGCCACGATCGCTCAAGCGCAGGGGATCGGTACTATTCTGGATAACGATGCGCCAGTGGCACAACCGGGAACGGGTGTGTTTAACTACGGCGAAGCGCTCAAGGATTCATTTTTGTTTTATGAAGCACAGCGATCGGGCAAATTACCCACCAGCAACCGTATTCCCTGGCGAGGTGACTCTGCTCTTAGTGATGGTGCCGATGTGGGTCACGATTTAACGGGCGGCTACTACGACGCTGGCGACCACGTTAAGTTTGGGCTGCCGATGGCTGCTTCGATGACGATGCTGAGTTGGGGCGTGGGTCAGTACCGCAATGCCTATCAGCAAAGCGGACAGTTACCCTACGCGCTAGACGCTATCAAGTGGGGCACTGACTACATTCTGAAAGCACACACCGCACCGAACGAGTTTTGGGGACAGGTCGGGTCGGGCAATGCGGATCATGCCTACTGGGGTCCGCCCGAAAAAATGACAATGGCACGTCCATCCTTCAAAATTGATCCGCAGCATCCCGGTTCGGATTTAGCCGGAGAGTCAGCAGCAGCACTGGCTTCTGCGTCCATTATTTTTCGTTCTACGAATACTGCCTACAGCGATCGCCTGTTGCAAAATGCCGTGGAACTTTACAACTTTGCTGATACCTACCGGGGCAAATATTCCGATTCGATTCCCGATGCCGCTAACTTTTACAACTCGTACAGCGGCTACAACGACGAGCTGACATGGGGCGCGGTGTGGCTGCACAAAGCAATCCAAGCCACTGGCAAAACGGACACCGTTTACCTCAACAAAGCTGAAGCTGCCTACCAGGGGTTGAACCAGGGGTGGACGCAATCGTGGGATGACAAATCCTATGGAGCCGCCATTCTGCTTGCCCAGGAGACCGGGAAAGATCGATACAAGAACGATGTTGAGGGCTGGCTCAACCGTTGGTCAGACAAAAGTGGGGCAGGCGTCACCTATACCGCTGGTGGCTTGGCATGGCTCAGTCAATGGGGTTCGCTGCGCTATAGCGCCAACACAGCCTTCCTCGCAGGTGTTTACAGCGATACAGTGAGAGACTACAGCAATCGCTACTCCAACTTTGCCAACCAGCAAATTAACTACATTCTGGGCGATAACCCCAACCATCGTAGCTATGTGGTTGGCTTTGGCAACAATGCACCGATTAATCCACATCATCGCGCTGCCCACGGCTCGTTGACCAACAACATTAATGATCCAGTGAACAATCGCAACGTTCTGTATGGTGCGTTAGTTGGTGGTCCCTCGGCACCGAACGACAATGCTTATGCGGACGATCGCACAAACTACGTCACCAACGAAGTCGCACTGGACTACAACGCTGGCTATACGGGTGCGCTCGCTCGCCTCTATAACGAGTTTGGTAGCCAGCCCACCAGCCTGCAAACCAGTATGAGTACATCCAGCACCACTCTAACGACAGGCACTTTATCTACGAGTGGAACACAACCCTCGCTCACCACCCGCTAAGGCGCTGTAGTATAGCTGCCGCCACAGAGCTTAGGACATTGGGATC
>JBBSHC010000370.1:0-4641 GCA_038253425.1 Leptolyngbyales cyanobacterium
CCCGGAAATCACCTTAACTGAAAACCGCTGTAACTGAGTTTGAGGGGCTAGACGGTTGCTTTTTGTGTGACCAGTCGCCAGCATTCTTGCGCGATCGCCCAATCTTCCTGAGTATGCACAACAACAACTCGCACCGTAGAGTCGGCTGTTGCAATATCTTGATCGACAGGTGAACGTTGATTTTTGGCTTGATCAAGCTTCAGTCCAAGGAAGGCAAACGCTTCGCAGGCTGCCGCTCTCACCGAAGCAGCATTTTCACCGACTCCTGCAGTAAATACCAGCGCATCGATGCCCCCTAAACTGGCAAGCATCGCTCCAATACCTGCACGAAGGCGATGAATGTAAATGTCTAAAGCGAGCTGTGCGCGATCGTTCCCTTGTGCGATCGCAGCTATGATCTGACGCATATCTGCCGATACGCCGGAGATGCCCTGCAAACCAGAGTTTTTGTTGAGACTGCGATCGAGCGTGTCAGGGATATAGCCCTTTTCGCGCAGGAGGTAGATTAGGATGCCGGGATCGATTGAGCCGGAGCGGGTGCCCATCATCAGTCCGTCTAGTGGAGTGAAGCCCATTGTGGTGTCGATACTACGTCCCTGCTGCACGGCGGCTAACGAACAACCATTGCCTAAGTGACAGATCACCAGTTTGAGGGTATCGAGATCCGTTTCTAGGATTTGAGCAGTGCGGTGGGCGCAGTAGGAGTGACTGATGCCGTGGAAGCCGTAGCGCTGAATCCCATCCTCAAACCACTCGTAAGGACCAGGGTAAACCGTAGCAGCGGGTGGCATCTGGGCGTGGAAGGCAGTGTCAAAAACGGCAACCTGAAGCACCAAGGGCAGTACTTTTTCAACCGCTTCAATGCCCTCCAGATTTGCGGGGTTGTGAGCAGGAGCAAGGGTTGCTAAACGGGCGATCGCTGCTTTGACATCAGCCGTGATGATTGTGCTTTCGACATACTCGCGTCCACCGTGAACCACGCGATGCCCCACGGCGTCGATCGCGGTAAGGTCTTCAATAACCTTTGTTTGTCCCTGCCAGAGCGTGCTGAGAATGTGAGCAATGATTGCAGAGCGATCGTCTGCCTGAATCGTTTCTTTCGTATGCACGCCCTGAATTGTTTTCACCTTAATTTCAGCAACACCCTGCTGATGAGTCCAATCGACCTGAGCTTCCCAAAGCGGTGTCGGTGATTCAAGAGAACTTTGATCGATCACGTCGTAGAGACAACTCTTTTGACTACTCGATCCTGCATTCAGCACGAGTATTTTCATAAAAGATTTAGCTTTAGCTCAGCGACAGAGTAACTTGGCGTTAGCAGAAAGGTTGGCGGGAGAACGGTGAGACAACTGTCCTGCAAGCAAGATAAAGTTTAATTGAACGATTGTCTTACCCAATTTGACTGAACTTATTGAACGGTTTTGGGGGGCATAAGCGTGTAGAAACTGCCAGTTGTCGATAGGCTAAGGCACAAGCGGCAAGGTGAACCAGAAGGTTGCGCCCTTACCAGGAGCGCTGGTGACGCCGATCTGCCCACCATGCGCGGTGACAATTTGCCGACAGAGATATAGCCCCAGTCCAATCCCCGCAGAACGACGAGCACGAGCACCACGGGCATAGCGCTCAAACAAGGAGTTGCACTCGCTCTGGGTCATGCCAACGCCGTTGTCTTGCACACTGCATCGGATCAAGTCGTCTGCGATCGCGGCATTCAAAATCAGATGGAGACCGGGTGGATTGTGCTTGAGTGCGTTGGTTAGCAGGTTTTCAAAAACGCGCCGAATCAGGGCGGGATCGGCTGTGACGGGTGGTAAGGTGGGAGGAAGCTGGTTGGTTAGTGTTGCCTGGTTCTCAGACACTAAAGGCTCTAAATCGTCTGCGATCGCCTGCACCAGTTTCCCAAAATCGACCTGTTCACAATGGAGGTCAATACCACGCTCCTCGCTGGAGTGGGCTTCGAGTAGAGAGTTGATCATACTGAGCTGGCGATCGCAGCTTTGCACCATGCGGTCTAGAATTGAGCGTGAAATAACGATGGTTTCCCCTGGCTTATTCTGCAAGTTTTTCAGCACCATCATGGTGCCCATCACAGGGGTACGGAGGTCGTGAGAAACTGCGTTTAAGAAATCGTCTTTGACCTGGCTCAGTGCCTGTAGTGATTGCATGTTGTGTTGGAGCTGTGCTGTGCGTTCCTGAACCTGTTGTTCCAGGTTAGTGGCAAGGGTTTGCACTTGTTGATACAACTCCGCTTGTTGAATCGCGATCGCTACCTGAACAGCCAGCCGTGACAAGAGGTCAATCTCAAAGGATGACCAATGTCGTGGCTCGGCACACTGATTGACAATCAAAACGCCAAAGAATTCGTCACCCAGAATAATGGGCACACCCACGCTGGCTTTGATCTGGCAGTGGCGGTAGTACTCTGCCAAACGGGGAGAGACTGTAGCGGTGGCAGTGTCATCAATGACGCGCACCTGCCCCTCAGCAAAGAGTGCGCGGATTTCACGCAGGTAAACATCATCTGTAATCCAGGTGAGAATTGATCCCCAACCGGGAGCCACTGATTCAGCGACGACTTTGCCTTGTGAGTTTGCATCAATTTGCCCAATAAACACGCGATCGGCAGCGAGAAACTGGCGCACTTCTGCCACAGTTGTCGTGAGAATTTGGTCTAGATTGAGCGATCGCCGGATGCGTAACGCAATGAAGCCCAAGAGTCGATCACCTTCAGCATTTGCCTGTAACTGCGCGATCGCTTGTTTCCGTTGCGTAATATCGCGCACAATGGCTAACACTTCGTCTTTGCCGCTGATGACCAAACGGGCTTCGTAATCACGCAACTCGCCCTGATTGAGCAGTTGGTACTCGAAAATCTGGATTTCGCCCGATTGAAGCGTGCGCTCAATGTACGCCATACGCTGTTGTGCGGCTTCGGAAGGCAACACGTCGTAAACGGTTTTGCCGATCATGGCTTGGGCTGGCACAGCAAAATCACTCTCCTGGTCGGCTTTGCAGTCTAGATAAGTGCCGTCTCGGTGAATGCGAAACATCATATCGGGAATGGCGTTTAGGAACGCGCGGTTGCGCCCTTCACTGATTTGTAGTGCTTCTTCTGTGCGCTTACGATCGGTGATATCAATTGCCACAGTGAGTAGGCAGGGCACACCTTGAAGCTGAATCACTTCTGCCGAGAGTAAGGCGACGCCAAGCTCACCCGATTTACGGCGAAAGACCATATCCAAATTGCGGACAGAGCCTGATTTTTGAATACTCTGTAACAGTTTGGTGCGCGCCGCCAGATCAACCCAAAGGTTTAAATCAAGAATCGTTAGCCCAATGACTTCCTCTCGCTGGTAGCCTGTTACTTGCAGAAAGCTGTCGTTAACATCGACGACCCGCGCTGAAGCGGCAGATTCTAAAGTAGTTAAGGTCATTGCAGTGGGGCTACAGCGAAAGATGATCGAGAACTTCGCTTCTGATTCACGCAAGGCTTGCTCCGAACGCTGTCGCTCAGTGATATCGCGCTCAACCCCCAGCACTTCTGCCTCGCCGCTCACTACCAGGCGGACTTCGTAAGCGCGCAATTCACCGATGTTTGGACCCCATAGGTTAGGTAGTCGATATTCCAACGTTTGCAATGTACCAGAGGCAAGGGTACGGGCGATCGCTTCCAGGCACTGTTGGGCAATGTCAGCAGGCAGAAACTCGCGTAAGTTAGTGCCAACCACCTGTTCGCGCCCAAACCCATATTCCGTATCTTCAGGCGTTCCTTTAAAGTCCAGGCTGTCACCGTGCTGGTTCACCAAAAAGACGCGATCGGGCAAAACATTCAACACCGCCTCATAACGAACACGGCGCTGCTCTAGAGGCTGACTTGCCCCTGTGGGCAGATGCTTTGCCAGAATGTGTTGGAGCCGTTCAAAGGCTGCATCATCCTGACAGCACTTCCGCATCGCCTGTAAATCCTGTGCATCCAGAGCCATCGCGCCAATTCCTGCAAGTGAGGCTACTATCTACTGGTCCTTCATTTTATATTCCTGGCAAAAACCCTAATGCGATCGTTTTCAAAGGAAGAATTTAAGCCTTTTGCTGGATGCAAAAATGACCTTAAACAATGGGTTGACGTGTTTTAGGCTTGCCACGCAAATTAGTCGTCCATTTAGGCAAAGAACAGGTATCATCACGGTCAACTTGTACTAAAAGCTCCAATGCGTCCAGAGCAACTAACGTGTATAAGCAAGCGTCTTTTATAGCCATAGCCATTCTGGTGAGGACGGGGTGCAGGGGTGGAACCCTTGGCTGGGGGCATTGCCCCCACACACCCTTTAATCCCAGTGTCCTAAGTTCTGTGGCGGCAGCCATAACCTAGATTGAAGGGAGAGTTCCCGATCGTGATGTTAAAATCGCGCATTTGATGCTGAAAATCGCCACATCCTGCTCCAGTCACCTTTTTGGAACCTTGAGACTCTTTCAAGGTCTATCAACTTAACGAATCATCAATATATCTTTGGAGAAACGTCTCATGTCTTATTCCAACGCGTGGCAATCTAGGACAGCCATTTTGGTTGTCCTCGGTATGACTGCGGGGAGTGTTGCGCCTGTTGTGATGCCCGCTCCTGCCGTTGCCCAAACAACCTTTCC
>JBBSHC010000371.1:0-4636 GCA_038253425.1 Leptolyngbyales cyanobacterium
GCCTTGAAGTGAAGGTATTTGCAAGCCGCTATCCTTATTTAAACGGCTGCAACGGTATAAGCTGCTATGCATTTAAATTTTCGAGTCGATCTAAGCTAGCAAGGGGTTTTGCCTCCTAAATACCCAATTTGGGTGATTAGCAGCTTAGCGGTTGTGCAGTAGAACAGAGGAGCGGGTAAAAGAAGGGCGTGTAGCGAGGTAGAAAAGTTTGAGTATTCAAACGTAAGGCTTCACTTCAAATGTCTAACTCAGCGTCTGAGCGTCTTCAGCGTAATGTTGAACGCATCATGCATTTATGGGAGGAACGGGCACGTCAGGAAGTGGGTGCCGATATGCCCCACGATTCGCTGGTCTTGCGCGATTCCCTACCGCAGTACTTAACGCAGTTGAGCGATGCACTCTCAACTCTGCACAGGTCACCTACGCAACTAAAAGCCGATAAGGTAGAAAGCACGTGCCTTGGCAACGAGCATGGGCGCGATCGGGCGGGCTATGCCGACTACTCCATAAGCGAACTCATTCTTGAGTACCACATTCTCCGTCAAGTTATCTTTCAAGTCTTAGAAGCAGACGCGCCCTTGGGTGTACGAGAACGCGACATTGTGATCAACTCCATTGAGCAAGCCGTGAATGACGCTGCCACTCAGTTCTCTCAGACCCTGCACGATATTCAGGCGCTGTTTACAGAGACGCTGACCCACGACCTCAGAGGTCCCCTCACTGTGGTTAAAACAGGCACGTATCTCATGCTGCAACGGCTAGAACGCGGTGCCAAAGTCGATGATGTCGCGGCAAGAATCATTAACGCTGCCGATCGCATGGATGCGATGATTCAAAATCTGCTGGATGCAGGGCAGTTGCGAGCAGGGCAGGACTTGAAGCTGGACTGTGAAGCGTGCGACTTAGAGCAGCTCGTCCAGGACGTAGCGGCGGATTTGGGCTTCGTTCATCGCGATCGCTTTATGGTGGTGTCAGAGGGTGCGGTCATGGTTTATTGCAGCCCCAAAGAAATGCGGCGGGTCATTGAAAATATTGCCACTAACGCTGTGAAATACGGCGCACTTGGCACACCGATCACGCTGACGCTTCAGCAAACCGCCACGCAGATCAGCCTGACGATTCACAATAAAGGGAAGCCGATCACATCAGACGCACAAGCTATTTTGTTTCAACAATTTCGCCGCACCACCGCTACCGGAGAGCAAACGGGCTGGGGGTTGGGTCTCTTTTTAGCCAAGAGCTTGGTGGAAGCGCATCAAGGAACGATCGCGGTTGAAAGTGCCGAGGGCAAGGGCACGAGTTTCATTGTCACGCTACCCAGGCTTCAGCTTGCCGAAAATTAGTGTTCAGTGCGTGGAACTTGATTGCGTCAGCAGACTGTTAGACTCAACAAAGAGGAGAGGCTTTCTTCGCGATCGCGTCGGTTGTGTATCGCCGGGGCAGAGAGAATGCAGAGTGATTCCCGGTTGCATGTTCGCCGACGCGATCGCAAGACAAAGCAGGTTCAAAGCGGTCTATTTTGTAGCGGTGATCGCAGGACGTGGCAGCGTGTCAGACTTGCTATAGGTTAAAGATAGGATTGTTGTGCAAGCACTGATGGCGATCGCACAAGCCACACTCATCGCAATCTGCCGTGTCATCGGTGTAGCAGCCGTAGGCGCAGGCAACGCTTTAATCTGTTCGCGGAGTGCAGATAGCCCTTGATTTAAGTCAATTTCCAGGCGATCGACTCGCTGCTTCAAAAGAGCATGTTCAACCTGCTGACGGTTGAGATCAGCACCAACATCGCGGAAGTGTATCTCATTCTGGCGTTGGTCTGCGCGGTACTCAGCGGTTACTTGTTGCACACGGGCTTGAACTTGTCCGAGTTGAGAAAAGACTTGGGAATCAGATAGGTTAGTCATGGTAGTGCACTGCGTAGATGTAGTCATATCATCACCGCAACAAACAGTTTTAGCACCGGGGCTTATACGCTATAAGATACCTAATTTACTAAATTTTTTGTGTGCATTGCATCGAGTTGATGCTGTAATTGATGAAGATTGAGTAAATTACGGACAAGTTGTTCGATTAGCTCAGAACGCGATAGACCAAAAGCGACAGCTACAGTATCAAGACGCGTTTTGCCTGTCGGAGTCATCGACAAAATCACTTGTAGACTCTTTGTTTCTTCATACAGTTCTCCTTGATTACGCTGACTCTTTTTCCCTAATTTTCCCATTGCAATGAGTTCCCTATAGCTAGAGCTAGAGCAGTTTCATCACCTTCAACGTCAACTGTTCCGGTCGCAGCAAACGGCTCTTTATGTAATCATTCTAGGTCTTATAGCAGGGTTAAAGTAGTCTCGAATCAGCCTCTAGCTCTGAGTCAATCGTCCCCTCATCAGTGCCTCAAGCAGGCTTGAGCAAAGCTCTTCGCTGTTTGCGGGTTTAGTTCATTATGCTTAGTGTGCGTAGCTTGTTTCTCGCACAATCCTGAGCCTTTATCAGTCGCGTGACATGGTTTTGTCGCTTGTCTTGCATCTTACCCAACTTAACAAAGCGAACGATCATGCCTTGCTAACTTCCAAAGAGGTTTTAAGTGCGATCGTGCGATCGCTCTCTGTTGTTGATTAAGTGGATTTTGAGATCACTAAAGAGCGGGATTTTCAAGTTCACTGTATTGAGTGAAAGAGTGAAAGTACGATCGTCCACTGTTACCGCGATCGAACGACTGAGCTGCCCTTTGCACAGTTTGAACGTTATTTTTGCTGCTTTTGGTTTGATAAACTCAAGTAGCCTGCTCAGACAACCTTACTCAGACAGCAGCAAGCAGTGATGTGTAAAGCCGTATGATCCTGGGCAATAGTCTGAACACTTTTCCCTCACTCTTCTTTCCCTCATTCCTTACTGAGAGAACACGAACCTGGCACGATCGTCCTTGATGCCCGTAGCCGTGAAAAGTACGAGCTTTTACACATCAAGGGAGCCGTTAACCTGAGTTTCCCAGACATTACAGTGGAGAGCCTGAAGCGCACGTTGCCCGACAAAGCGACTCGGATGCTCATCTATTGCAACAACAACTTCGTCAATGCTGAAGAGCCTTTCCCTATCAAGGCACCCGCTGCGGCTCTTAATCTCTCAACCTACATCGCGCTGTATAACTATGGTTATCGCAATGTTTACGAGCTTGCACCTCAAATTGATCCGCAGCAGTCGAAGCTTGCTTTTGAATCAACACCCGTCAAACTGCAAAGGTAACGGCTATCTGTTTGAAGTCGCTGGTTTCGTGTTGGGTTGCGTTAAAAAATTGCCATAGAGGAAGAGGGAAAAAGGCTGGCACTCTTTCTACACTATGTTTGCCATGTCATTTTTGCTGCCTTGTGAGTGTACGTAAACCGCCGCCGCTTTTACCTGCGTTACAGCAACGGGCAATACTCATCCATCAACGGCTCTGTGCTGTCTACGGTTGCCCGATCGCTTACTTCCACACCCTTGATCCCTTAAGCGAACTGGTTTCGTCGCTGCTGTCTCACCGCACCCGCAACGCCGACTCTGGACGCGCTTTCAAAGCACTTCGCAGCCGTTTTGCTGACTGGGCAGCAGTACGCGATGCACCCGTAGAGACAGTAGAACAAGCGATCGCGGCTTGCACCTGGTCTGAACAAAAAGCGCCCCGTATCCAGCAAGTGTTGCGGTTGATTAGCGATCGCTGCGATGGCAACCTCTCCCTGGAGTTTTTGCGTGACTGGTTGGTTCCCGAAGCAAGAGCCTGGTTAGAAGCCCTGCCCGGAGTGGGACCCAAAACCAGCGCCGCTGTCCTCTCTTTCAGCCATTTACGCCGCCGTGCTTTACCCGTCGATAGCCACCACCATCGCGTTGCCATCCGCTTGGGCTTGCTGCCGTCCACGGTAGCGGTTGGTCCCGCTCATGCCCTGCTTGAAGCCCAGTTGCCTTTAGAATGGACGGCTCAAGACATCTACGACAATCACGAAGTACTCATGCTGCATGGTCAGCGCTGTTGCTATTATCAGAATCCCGCCTGCGATCGCTGTCCCGTTTTAGATCTCTGCTCTTTTGGGCAAGCTCGGCTGAACATCGTCCAGCCAGAAAACGAGTCGTAAAATGCATACGTGCGCTGTCTTCAGTTGCTATTAGCCAAAACTGTCAACCACGTAATACGAACTACCGTAATCATTGCCAATTAAAATTAACCCGCCATCATCGTTTTCTGCTCGACTGTTTGCAGTGCCGCGATTCAAAATATGGATTAATTGTTTTGGCGTAAATGATTCAAGTTCAACAAAGTTGCCTGCTTCGAGCCAGGAAAGTTCTTCAGGTGAAAACCGTTGTCGTAGAGTCAAAGGAATTTGCTTTGCCGCTGCGATCGCATCAACTGAATTTTGAATAAACAGTGCTTTGTTTGCAAGAATTTGGCGAGGCAGTAAGCCAAGATCAAAGATCTCGATCGGGCTATTTTGAAACCACTGAGGGCTAGTTTGAAGTTGATGCACCAGACCAATCCCTCTGGGACTGCAATCATGCAGGGTATACACCTTTAGCTCCGGATTGCGGCGCAGCATGGTCATTGTTGTGTCAAAAATACTTTGGGGATAACCTGTAATGCTGAGAATGGCGCAGTTATTTTCAAAGTGGAA
>JBBSHC010000372.1:0-4634 GCA_038253425.1 Leptolyngbyales cyanobacterium
CGGTCTAGCATTCTGATTTTTTTATTTTTGTATCGTTTGAGCCAGTTCCTAATGACATTGCGTTCAAGGCGCGATCGCTAATTCACCTGCAAAATCCTGTCGCTTGGTATAGCGATACGGACCCAGAACAGCTCCCCAGGTTGCATTTTGGGTTTCGCTATCAATGCCCTTGTCATGGCTGTCAAACTTACCCGGACTGGCAGCAAACCCAAGCTGAACCTGAGACTGTTTGCCTTGATAAGAGAAAAAACAGCGCGAACCCGGCATCGGGGCCGCTACGATTTCTTTTGCAGTATGTTGCTGGGTAATTTTGAGTACGCAGCCCGGTAAGTATGCAAGCTGGTCAAGTGTAAGCGCCTTTAAAAACTCCGGTTTCTGCCCTGCACCTTGAGCGGCAGTTGGGTCTTTAAATGCGTAGTACTGCGCCTGTAGCGGTGCCTCACGATCATTGGTTTGCATTAACCGGATTAACCGCTGGCGGTAGGGTTTGTCTAAGCTGATCACACTTGCTTGCTCGGCAAAAAGAGTCAAACTGTCTTCGGTGAATAAGGGGACGGGACGCTGCCATAGGCGCAGATGGACATACCAGATTGGTTCAGCGATCGCTTGTTCGCGATTGTCAAATTCGCCTGCCATGTATTGAGCGAGCGTGGTCAGAAGGGGTGAGAAGGGCATAAGCTAACGGCGAAGATGGCGGTGCCATGCCCTACGATAAATGAAATCGACTCCCAGCGATCGCCTTTGAACTGCGATCGCCCTTAAACGAGAATTTGATGCAGCGTTGTGAGTAGCTCCTGAGCTGTATAAGGCTTGAGTAGAAAGTGCTGGGCTTTAACATCAATGGCGGCTAACTGATCACCACTGCTTAACCCACTGGATGCGACGATCTTGACCTGCGGATTCATGGCACGCAGTGTACGAATCGTGTTTGCGCCATCCAGGGAAGGCATCATCAGGTCAATTACAGCCAAACCAATCTCGGTTTTGTGTTGGGCATAGAGCGCGATCGCTTCAATGCCATTGCAGGCAGTCATTACTCGATAGCCATACGTTTCCAGGGTTGTTTTCGTAATTTGCCGGATTGCTGCTTCGTCATCCGCAACTAGAATCCATTCTCCCGCGCCAACAGGCATTTCCAGCGTTTCCACCGCCTGAATAGCATGGTCGCGAACGGCTGGTAGATAGACCTTGAAGGTTGTCCCTTCCCCGACATAGCTTGCTACAGTGATAAACCCACCGTGACTTTTGACAATGCTCATCACGGTTGCCAGCCCTAAACCTGTGCCTTTGCCGATCTCTTTGGTGGTAAAGAACGGATCAAACAAGCGATCGACAACATCAGACGGAATGCCAATGCCAGTATCCAAAACTGCCAACACGACATACGGACCGTTCTGTGCATCAATGTGTATTTGAGCGGCACCTTCCTCCAGCTCGACATTTTGAGCCATGATTTTCAACATGCCACCGTAGGGCATCGCATCACGGGCATTGAGGCAGAGGTTCATTAAGATCTGATGGAGTTGGGTAGCGTCGCTATTCACCAGCCAAAGGTCACGCGGCAAATTAGTAGACAAGGTGATGGACTTGGGAAACGTCTCCTCAGCAATTTGCTTGATTTCCCAGATCAAATGCTTCACTTCAATGGGCGATCGTTCTCCCTCAACGCCGCGTGCAAACAGCAACACCTGCTTCACCAGGCTTGCTCCGCGTCTGGCACTGCCATCAATGATGTCTAACCACTGCTGACTTTGTGGGTTGCTCATCTTCCGTTCCAATAAAGGTACTGCCATCAAAATCGGCGACAGCACGTTGTTCAGGTCATGGGCAATGCCGCCTGCCAGCGTACCAATGCTTTCCAATCGTTGCGCGCGGAGAAATTGCTGCTCTAACTGTTTTTTCTGCGTGATGTCGGTGTTAACCATTAAAACCGCGTTAGCCTGCTCACTAGAGTCGCGCACCAGCGTCCAACGGCTTTCAACGATAATCTCTCGTCCGTCTTTGGTACAGTGGTGTAGCTCACCCTGCCACTCGCCTTTATGCAGCACCGTTTGTTTAAGGTCTGTGATGTTGTGGGGCAGTTGCCGATACAGCAGGTTTTTGACCGATCGACCAGAGACCTCTGCGGCTGACCAACCATACAACCTGGCAGCACCATTGTTCCAATAGACAATTTGGTCATTCAGGTCTTTGACTAAAATGGCATCCGTAGTGATATCCAACAAAGCCGCCTGGTCACTAATTTTTTGTTCTGCCCGTTTTCGTTCTCCCAGTTCGACCTGCACTTGCTGGTAAAGAGAGGCTTGATGGATGGCGATCGCGACCTGCGTGGCAAGTTGCTGTAAGAGTTCGGCTTCCCACGTCTGCCATTGCCGAGGCTGGCTGCACTGGTGGGCAATCAACAAGCCCCACAGGTTCTCTTCATGCAGAATGGGAACTACTAGCTTTGATTTCACGCCCAATTGCCGCAGTGTGTCAGCTAGACAGGGTGACATCACATCCTGCTCTACATCTGTAACAGTGCGAATGCGTCCTTTTTGATAACGGTCATAGCACTCTAGCGGAAAAATCTCACCAGGAAGCGACTGCTCCAGAATGGCGGGATGACCTGGAGCCACAGCTTCAGTCACGATCGTTCCGGTACCTTCAGGATCGACACGGTAGGTTAAAACACGATCTGCCTGGAGGAGTTGTTGCACTTCAGCAACGGTCACGTTGAGAATTTCATCAAGATCCAACGACTGGCGAATCCGGTTTGCGATACCCGTTACCAGACGCTCTCGCTGGGTTTGCTGCCGCAGGGCTTTTTCTGCCTGCTTCTGCTCAGTGATATCGACACCAGTTCCCCAACTTGCCCATCCAGGCAGCGGAAAGTGTGCCGAAAGATTCGATCGCGCGATCGTTTTAACAGTGCCATCCTTACAGGTCAGTTCCCATTCCCAGTTGCGGTACGAGTCACGACGCGTTGCCAAATCCATTAGCATCTGTTGGCGATCGGTCGCATTGGGGTACAGCCGTGCTAGTGCGTCTGCATTACCCACCATTTCATCGCCACGGTAGCCTGTGACGCGCTCACACTCTTGATTCCACAGGGTAATATTGCCTTCAACATCAACGGCATCCAGCATCACTGGCATATTTTGTAGTACGAACTGTAGCCGTTCTTCGCTTTGCTGCAACGCCGTTAAACTCCGCCGTAGCTCTAGCTGGCTGATCACCTGGCGGCTGAGTGCCTGAAGTGCGCTCAATTGTTCAGCCTGAAGTTGTCGGGGCACCTGGTCAATCACACAGAGCGTACCGATACGTTGACCGGTCGGGGTGGTTAGCGGAGCACCCGCATAAAACCGAATGTGAGGGGCACCTGTCACTAAGGCATTGGTGGCAAACCGCTCGTCCTCTAACGCGTTTTCAATCACCAGGGGCGCATCCTGTTGGATGGCGTGGGCACAAAAGGCAAGCTTGCGATGCGTTTCGGAGACTGTTAAACCGACCTTTGACTTAAACCACTGCCGATCGGTATCAATTAAGCTGATTAGAGCGATCGGAGTTTGGCAGATCTGCGCTGCTAACTGGGTTAACTCATCAAAAGCTGACTCAGCGGGTGTGTCAAGGATCTGGTATTGCTGAAGGTCTGCCAACCTTGCGGTTTCACTATTACGGCTTGAGAGGCTTGAGGTCATTTAAGTTAGTTCGGTAGCGACACTGCCATAACGCTTGCGAATGAGAACAGCTAACGGTTCCACCTTGTTAAGGTGGGCTGGCTTAGAGTTGATCTAACAGAGCTACAAGAATCTTTAAGTTTGAACCGCGATCGATGGGGCGTGTTAGCAAGGGCAATGGTTTACGTAATCAATTTAGTTGCTTGCTGGATGGGAATTTCGAGCCAAAATGTCGTTCCCTCGCTGGGTGTCGATTCGCTCCAAAGTCGCCCTCCATGCTTCTCACAAATAATCTGGTAGCTAATGGACATTCCCATCCCTGTGCCTTTACCCACGGGTTTGGTGGTGAAAAAGGGATCAAAAATGCGCTGCTGTACCTCTTTAGACATACCCAAGCCATTGTCGGCAACGCCAACGCGAAGGTGGTCTGTGCCATACCGTTGAGTGGTGATGTGAATTCGGCTACGTGATTGTTCCAGGGTTGGCTCGTCGTAGTGCTTTTCCCGCTCTTCCAGGGCATCCAGGGCATTGCTAAAAAGATTCAAAAACACCTGATTGAGTTGCCCCGCGTAGCATTCGATTAGAGGCAAAGCGCCATAGTCTTTAACTACTTGTACACCCGCGCGATGGCTGCTTTGCTTGAGACGATGTTGCAAAATTAACAAGGTGCTGTCGATGCCTTCGTGGATATCAACGGGTTTGATCTCCGCCTGATCAAGGCGCGAAAAATTACGTAGTGACAGCACAATCTGACGAATGCGATCGGCACCCATTCGCATAGAGGTGAGGATCTTAGGCAAATCTTCCTTGAGAAATTCGATGTCGATCGCATCTGCACAAATGCTGACTTCAAGGTGGGGGTCGGGATCGTGCTTTTGGTAAAGCTGGAGGAGTTTCAATAAGTTTTGAACGTATTCATTAGCGTGGGTGACATTGCCGTAGATGAAATTGACCGGATTATTAATCTCATGGGCA
>JBBSHC010000373.1:0-4632 GCA_038253425.1 Leptolyngbyales cyanobacterium
CGATCAACCTACACCTTGGCGGGCAAGAAGCTCATCCTAATTGGAAAATCTTAGATGTTGAAGCACGTCCTGAAGTGGATTTTATCGGTGATGCGTCGTGCTTAAGCCAGTTTCAAGATAATTCCATTGAGCAAATTTATGCCAGCCACATTTTAGAGCATTTTCATCACACTTTAAATGATGAGCTGTTGAACACATTGCGAGAGTGGCATCGTGTGCTTAAGCCGGGAGGCGAGTTATTAATTAGTGTGCCAGATCTAAGGACTGTGTGCTGGCTGTATCTCAATCCTAATCTGTCAGTCCACGATCGCTTGCATCTGATGGCAATCATGTATGGTGGACAAACTAATGCCTATGATGTCCACAAGGTGGGTTTCGATTTTGACATTTTAGAGCTTTGTTTGAAGAGCGTCGGCTTTCAAGAATGTCAACAAGTATCAGAGTTTAATTTATTCAGTGACTGTAGCAATTTACGCATCCTAAACACTTTAATCAGCTTGAATGTAGTTGCCATAAAGTAGCAATGTACCAGCATTTACAGTGCGAAATCGGTAGACGAAGAATGCATCGAATGAGCGTTGTCACCTTGATCGAACGCCGCGATCGCTGTTTCTAGATACAGCCCGCGCAGGGTTAAATCGGTTGTTTGCTCTGCCTCAATGAGCGCCATCACGCCGTAGTTATTCCAATCCAGCGGTGTTTGAGGATCATCCCAATTGGTTGTCGCCAGGATAGGTGCGATCGCAGGCAAAGAGTCGGGTGTGATCGTCGGACACATCGAGCGGAGATACTCCCAATAAGGATGTGTATTTGGAGATATATGCATGGGGGTTAAGAATGTTTTCACCCTGCTAGGTTGCCCTGTAACAACGTTTCTGTGACAGGTTCGCTCATTTTTACCAGCCAAGCGTTACAGTCCAGATGATACAATGCCAACACTTTGCGGCTGAGAGGAGGCGCTGAGTAGCAAGCCTGAAGGTTCGCAAGCGTCAAGCAGTTTAGAGGAAGCAGTCAAAAGTAAAACGTAGACGTGGAACGTTAGACCCGACTGCCCTTTTACTTTTACACTTTTACATTGGCACGTGATGGCTTTTTCCACGGAACTGCTCTGGGCATTGATTGGTCTCCTCCTCACTATTGGGGGCACCTTCCTGGAAGCTTTTGTTGCTGTACCAACCTGGAACTGGGGACCGCTTAGTGTTCAACCACACTCATTAGGGGTGACGTATCAGTTTGGGGCAGCGTTGCTAGTTGGCTGTCTCGGTGGTAAGAATGCGGCAGCGCTTTCCCAGATTGCTTATATTATGCTGGGGTTGACCTGGTTTCCAGTCTTCGCGCAGGGCGGTGGTTTTAGCTACCTAAAGGAACCTAGCTTTGGCTATATTTTGGGCTTTATTCCTGGCGCGTGGTTGTGCGGCTATCTAGCGTTCAAAGCCTTGCCCAGGCTGGAATCGCTGGCGTTTAGCTGTCTTTGTGGGCTGTTGAGCATTCATCTTACAGGTATGACTTACGTGGCGGCAGCGTATGCGCTGGGTTTGGTCAACAACGCTGGCTTACCGCTACCACAGATGCTGATGAAGTATTCGCTTTATCCATTACCAGGGCAGCTAGCGATCGTCTGTGCTGTCACCGTGATTGCCTTTGCGCTCCGACACTTGCTGTTTTATTGATAGTCTGGAGCGAGGGATTATTCACAACGCCTGACTCTCCATGTTTCTGAAGAACCGCTTTTTTTGGCTTGCTGCTTTTGTGGGGTTAGCGCTCGATCGCCTGACCAAGATCCTGTTTGTCACATACATTTTTCCACCGATCGTGCATTACACCATCCCGGTGATTCCAGGCGTGTTTCACTTTACCTATGAGTTGAATCCCGGGGCAGCGTTCAGTATCTTTCCGGGGGGTGCAGTCTGGTTGCGCTGGCTCTCGCTGGGCGTCAGCATTGGGTTGATGGTGCTGGCGTGGTCAAAAAGATTCACGCTCAATCGCTGGGAACAGGTGGGCTACGGGTTTATTTTGTCGGGTGCCTTGGGCAATGGTGTCGATCGCTTTCTGACGGGTGCTGTCGTTGATTTCTTAGATTTTCGCTTCATTCGCTTCCCCGTCTTTAATTTGGCAGATACCTTCATCAATGTGGGTATTGCCTGTTTACTGATTGCCAGTTTTAGCAGCGCGCCTGCTGCCAAAGAACGCGAACTGCCGCATAAGTAAGGCGCATTTGCGGTCAGAAGCGTGGGATGAAGGCATGATAGAAGAGTGACGTTTGGTCGAGGCACTGATGGGCGAAAACAGTAACGATCGCGAGCTTCCCTACCCCCAGACGACCGATTCTGACACGACTCGGCAGCGTCCCTGGGGCACCGTTACCCTTTTAGAAGAAGGCAACCACTACCGCATCAACCGCATTGAACTGGCACCCAGCCAGCATATCAGCACACAGATGCACTACCATCGCAGTGAACACTGGATTGTAGTTTCAGGCACCGCAAAAGTGATTTGCGACGGTCAAGAAACGATTTTGATGCAGAAGCAATCAACCTATGTGCCGATGTGTACACCTCACCGGGTCGAAAATCCGGGTGTGATTCCCCTGGTGATGATCGAGGTGCAAAACGGGGAGTATCTGGGAGAGGATGACATTACCCGCTTTGGGGACGACCTGTTGGGGATGGGGGTGTCAGAAGATAGGGAAGCAGGGGAGCGGGGAAGAAGGTAAAAGGTAAAAGGCTAAGAGGTGGTCGGTTGTCAGTCGCTAGTAGTGAGAATGAACTCAAAACTCGAAACTTCCTCTCCCCCTCTGTGGCACAATGAGAAGCAGTAATCAATAAGCCGTAATACACACCAGGTAAGTCTGTGAGTCCTATTGCAAATCCCACCACCGTTGAAAATGGTCGGTCTGTTCATTCGTCTGTGCCAACCCGTCGTCGCCCTGTCTTTCCGTTCACGGCAATCGTCGGACAAGAAGAAATGAAGCTGGCGCTGCTGCTGAATGTAATCGACCCCAAAATTGGTGGGGTAATGATTATGGGCGATCGCGGCACCGGAAAATCTACGACCATTCGTGCCCTGGCGGATTTGCTGCCTGAGATTGATGTGGTTGCCGACGATCCCTTTAACAGCCATCCCCACGACATGGAAATGATGGGTGATGCGGTGCGGCAGCAGCTAGAGCAAGGCTTAGAAATCCCCGTTGCTAAGAAAAAAGTGACAATGGTTGACTTGCCTTTGGGTGCAACTGAAGATCGCGTGTGCGGCACGATCGACATTGAAAAAGCATTGTCTGAAGGGATTAAAGCCTTTGAACCGGGTTTGCTGGCGAAGGCAAATCGGGGCATTTTGTATGTGGATGAAGTGAACCTGCTAGATGACCATTTGGTGGATGTGCTGCTTGACTCTGCCGCCTCTGGCTGGAACACCGTCGAGCGGGAAGGCATCTCCATTCGGCACCCTGCCCGTTTTGTGCTGGTTGGTTCTGGCAACCCCGAAGAAGGCGAATTGCGTCCTCAACTGCTCGATCGCTTTGGGATGCACGCTGAGATTCGCACAGTAAAGGAGCCAGCGCTGCGAGTGCAAATTGTGGAGCAACGGACAGAATTTGACCAGGAACCTCAAGATTTTCTGGACGCCTACCAACCACAACAAGATGAGTTGCAATATAGGCTCGTCCTGGCACAAGAACGGTTAAGAGCCGTAGCGATCGACCCTGATTTGCGCGTCAAAATTTCTCAAGTCTGCTCTGAACTGGATGTAGACGGTCTGCGGGGCGATATTGTCACTAATCGTGCGGCTAAAGCCCTGACTGCTTTTGAGGGTCGTGATGAAGTGACCGTGCAAGATATCCGCCGCGTTGTCACCCTTTGTCTGCGTCATCGGCTGCGGAAAGACCCTCTGGAATCGATCGATTCTGGGTACAAAGTTGAGAAGGTGTTTAATCAGGTCTTTGGGCTGGAAGGCGGCGAGTAGGTTGAAGAACGAGCTTTGAGGGATGAGTGGAGTCTGATCTCAAACCGTGATGCAAAAGCGAATTCTTGGCTTAGATCCAGGGCTGGCAACGCTAGGGTTTGGCGCGATCGACTGCACAGGTCTAGCTGCGGGCAGTACAACGGCGCAAGTAGCCGTGCTGGACTATGGCGTGGTGCAGACAAAAGCAGGGCAAGAAATTGGACAGCGCCTCATTGTCATTTATAACGATCTGCATACGTTGATGAAGCAGTGGCAACCAGATTTGGTAGCGATCGAAAAGCTGTTTTTTTACCGCATGGGTAATACGATCGCGGTGGCTCAAGCACGCGGTGTGGTCATGCTGGTGCTGGCGCAATACAGCGTTCCCTACGTTGAGTTTACCCCCGCCCAAATTAAGCAGGCGCTCACTGGTTATGGCAATGCTGACAAACACGAGGTGCAAACGGCTGTCACCCGCGAACTAAAATTGGATCAGATTCCCAAGCCAGATGATGCGGCTGATGGTTTAGCCGTTGCACTGACCGCCTGGTTTCAAAACTGACTGTAGGCTACCGCTTAGCCTGCATTATTCATGAGCCATGTTCGAGGCAGACAGACTACCCCCGTTCGGTAGGACAGCAGAGGAAGCTGCGGTAAGAACCACGCTCAAGGGGTACAAAAGCGCGTCAGAAG
>JBBSHC010000374.1:0-4628 GCA_038253425.1 Leptolyngbyales cyanobacterium
GCTCGAAAAGGGGACGGTGAACCTGGAGTGAAAACCCTATGGCGAGGGATTGGGGTACTCCATCATTTACTCGAAGGAGCGCAACTCGCTGCTAAAACCTAAGCCCTGTAAACACCCTGCTGACTTTTGCGTAATGGATAGGGTTAAGAAGGGGAGGGGCGATCGCGCTTGAAGAAGAGATCGGGGTTGCAAAGAGGGAAAGGCGATCGCGTTGGAGAGGGATTAGGGGCGATCGTGGATGTGGGGAAGTGCGATAGTATTGATTGAAAGCTATGTAGCCTCTCACGCACAGCCTTACCTGATGCTAGAAGTTGATATTACCAACACATCCATTACGATCAGTCAATTGCTTAACCAGGTTGAGACTGGTGAAGAAGTATTGCTGATTCGTCATGGTAAGCCGATCGCTCGGTTGTCGGCAATATCACCTATTCCTCAACCTTTAACATCTCAAGAAAAATTAAGAGCGGCTCAATCTTAAACAGCTATCGGTACCCTCCTAACCCTGCAAAGCTTACGTCAAGAGGCAAGATATTGATCTACCTGGATACGAGCTTTTTAGCACCTTTCTACATCCAAGAAGCAACCAGTATATCCGTTGAAACGATTCTGCTGAGCCTGCCTACCCCTCAAATAGCCATCAGCGATTGGACAACCGTGGAGTTTACCAGTCTTTTGTCTCGCCGCGTTCGGATGAATGAGTTGACTCCAGAATTGATGACAGCGGTAATGCAGTCATTTCAAAATGATGCGACCCGACCTTACACCGTTTTCACGGTAACAACGGCTGACTTTGTTCTCGCAACTGAATTCATTCAGCAATGGGAGACGGGCTTGAGGGCAGGAGATGCTTTACATTTAGCGATCGCCCGCAATCGCAATATAGAAAATCTTCTTTCCCTCGATTGTGGATTGATTGATGCTGCCCAGCGATTTGGTATTCCTGCTGATTCTGCGGGGCTGATGTAGTGCGATCGCAGGTGTGATTGGGAGATGCGATCGCGTAGGTGGGTTTGAGGGCGATCGCGGTTGAAGAGGAAGGAGTGCGATCGTGACATTACGGGAGTGATGCTGTTTTGGTGACGATTCGCAATCGCATCCATACTCTAAAATGCATTCATAGCTCAGTTATAAGAAGCAAATACAAATTCTTGCGTGTCCAAACCTTTGGGTTCTGAAAAAATATGCCACAGACACCGTTCTCTACAACTGAAGCGGATATTTCTGCCCGGATTGTTCACCCCGAAAATGGCAATCTTCCTCAAGAAGTTTCTCACCTGATTCTGAATTTACGGTTTGAAACTGAAGATATCAGTCGCATGGATGAACTGGCAGAAAAAAATAATCACGGACTGCTGAGCGAAATTGAACACCAGGAAATGGAAAAATATCTACGAGTCGGTAATTTTCTAAATCTGCTCCATGTCAAAGCACAGCGATCGCTACAAAATTCAAGCAATTAAACATGGATAACGCCCTGCGTGAGTTTGTTAGACAACGGGCTAATGGCTGCTGTGAATATTGCCGAATGCCGCAAGAAGAGTACGATGTCCTACCGTTTCAGATTGATCACATTATCTCGTTAAAACATCGCGGTTCATCAGACGCATCAATCTTGCCCTTTCATGCTACAACTGCAACGCCTATAAAGGACCTAATATTGCAGGCATTGATACAGCTACTAGGGAAATCACTCGCCTTTTTCACCCTCGTCGTGACCAATGGAATGACCATTTTCTTTGGGATGAACCTTATCTAACTGGTCGCACAGCAATTGGGAGAACAACGATTGATGTATTGTCCATTAATCTTCCTGAACGGGTAGAACTTCGCCGAGCCTTAATGGACATTGATGGTTCTTCTTAAAATTGAATCGCGCTTTTGAGAAAGAAACCCTACCAGCCCACAAACATCATCACACTCGAAAGCGTTGGGTTTGAATTTCCCATTGCTTTACTCTACGAAGCTGTGTCTTGCGACATCAGGGCGTGAACACCACAGAGAAGAAGAGACCTTCCTTGAGCGATCGCCCGTTTTCTGCCGTGCTATTAATCAGTGGAAAGCCCCAATCGAGTCGTGCCCGGAACTTGTCTCCCATCTTCCACTGTAAGCCAACACCGACACTGGCTAAGTGGTTAGGGCTTGGCTGAGCATCGCCGCGATTTTTGCCCTGTGCGATATCGAAAAAGGGAACAACTTGCAGCACTCCACGCAACTTCGGGACACGCAAGATGGGTAGATAGGCTTCAGCAGAAGCGAACCAGCCAGTGTCCGCTAGTAGAGTACTGGTGCGATAGCCGCGTACTGTGTCGATGCCGCCGAAGCTGATCTGTTCGACGGGTACCAGGGGGCGATCGGCGAGTTGCACCTGCGCTTTGAGGGCAAAGAGCGTATCGGGTGCAAAGGAATGCACCCAAAAGCCTCGTCCTTGCCACGCGAAAAAACGACCATCTGGAGGTGTCTGCAAGATGGTTGCACTGAGCGCATTTAAGCCAAAACTAAATTCTGACTGGAGCGAAATGACATCCCGATCGCTGCGTTTTAGCCACTCTTGCCCAAACCGTAAGGCTGTAACGCTGGTCACCCCATTGAGATCAGAGCCTTGCGCTGGGAAGGGTAACGCGACACCGTTGTTAAAGGTTTCTAAAAACACCCCTTCGTTGCGGTAGTGGGTGCCTCGCAACGTTAAGGCAAATTCTTCGGTTGAGGTTTGCTTGAGCGGTTGCCGGAAGGCTACTTCGTAATTCTGCGATCGCGATTTGATATCCAAATCTTGAAACGGTTTCTCAATCACCCGCCCACGATTGGCACTGTAGCTAAAACTCAGCGTGCCATTGCTGGCATTAATAGGCAACGAGTAGCCGATATCCCAACCATTGCTGCCTTCACTGCGGTTGTAGCCAGCCTGTAAGCGATCGCCCAACCCGAGTAAATTTGCCTGACTCACGCTGATTTGCTGCCGCAGCCGCCCGACGCTAGGTGCGCGACCGTTATCCACGGAAAGACTGGCATGAAACGGCACCGCTTGCTGCACTTTAACGTTGAGGATGCTCCTGCCTGTCGTTGTGCCTGGCTCTAGTTTGGTCAAGATGCTGGCAATCAAGCCATCTTGCTCCAGCCATTTGACGGCATCTGCTAGTTGATCGATCTGAAGCGGCAAGCGAATGGCGTGGGACAGCCTTCCCCGCACATAATTTTGCGAGAGCGTCTGTCCAAACCACAGAAATTTGGGCGGCACTACCTCCACATTGATCGCCTCTAGCTTGCCTTCCACAACCCGAATTTCGGGCGTTGCGCCGTTGAGCACCTCTGCTGGTACGTAAGCACCAGAGTTGATATAGCCGTTTTTGGTATACAGCTCGGTAATGGCTTCGCTTGCCTGTACCAATGCTCCTGGAGTCAAGTAGCGCTTAGTCACCGTCGGGTCGCAATTAGCCGGGGAAGGTGTAGCACTACCCGCGATCGCCGTTTGCACTACTTGAGCCAGTTGCCGCTGTGAAAAGCGTGTATTGCCCGTAATTTTTAGCCGATCGACATAAATTTCATCCTTACGGGCTGGCGGTTGAGCGATCGCGGCTGTTGCGGTACCCGTAGATGGAGTTGCAGCCGGGGTAGTAGATGGATTACGGCTGTCTGGTTGCTGTGGGTTGCCTACGGCTTCTGGTTTAGTGAGCGGTGTTGATGCTGACTGGCTACTTGATGGTGGCGCGATCGCCGTTTCAGCGCTAGTGACAGGTTCAGCGTTAGAGGGGGAAACAGGCGCTAAGGCTGGCTGCTCTGGGTTGGCACTAGCAGGACGGGGTGCAGTTGCCACAACGCCGCTAGTCATGGGCTGGAGCGGTTGCAGGAGTGCTGTAATCACTGCCAGGGGAGACGATGGACGCGGAGCTTGGGATGGTGCAGCGGCAGCAGGTGGCACTTGAGCGATCGGTCGCTTCTGGGTTGATGGAGCAGGCGTTGGCGCTGGACTTGCCACTGCGATCGAGGGTTGACTCGTACCTGCAAACCCGTGGTTGATACGAAGGGTTGTAGATTGCGGTTGTTGCGGGCGCTTACCCGTAGACGGCATGACTTGCAGCGGCTCTGGTGGGCTGATTGATCCTGTTGATCCTGGGGTCGGCGTAAGTACCTGCACGCGATCGCGCAAAGGGATTGGCTGAGATGCTATCCGCTCAGTCTCTCCCGGCACAGGCAACAAAGTCTCTTCCGTGTCGTGCCAGAGCACCCGCCCCAACAGTACAACCCCAATGCCCAACGTACCCGTCAATGCCACTAAACCTACCGCTTTAAGGCGATCGGCTAAAGGTGTCGGGGCTGCGATCGCTGGTGCAGCTAACACCATCTCAGATGACTGTGTGTGCGGCGAAGAGAACAGTCTTGCGTCAGTTGTCCTCATCCCCAGACTCTCCTAAGTAAGCGATAACGTGGCATGGCATCGAATATAAGCTTTCAGCGGTCAGCGGTCAGCCTTGTGCAGCCCCCTGAGCTTTGAGTTCTTTGTCTCCGTGTCTCCCCTGCTCCCTTTCCTCCCTTTCCTCCCCTGCCTCCTTTGCTTCCGTCTCCTCCCCTGCTGCTTCTCTCCCGACTCCCCCTCCCGACTCCCCACTCTCCCTTAATGCATCACAAAC
>JBBSHC010000375.1:0-4627 GCA_038253425.1 Leptolyngbyales cyanobacterium
CGGTAAGCCGCTCTAAAAATTTTGCGTCGGGTCGCAGTTGGATCAGGTTCAAGCCATACGGGCTGAGAAGCACACCAACGACGAGGTAAATCAACGCATAAGACAACGGCAAGCGCGAGATCCATCCTGACCCCAAGGTAATCAGGAGCAACAGCAAACCAATGACCAGTAAGCCGAGAATATAGATATCCACAAAAACCATAGAAAGATCAAGCAACCTCAACAGTAGGCGGCGAAACGGCAGACGTAATGCAACTTGCGGTGGATTTCGCAGCAGTTTGGGCGTTTTAGAACAAGTGTGAAAAGTTTAAGTGTGAAACGCCTAGCCATGACAATTGAAGCTCAGTCCCCCCAGACCGATCGACATTCAGCTAAAGCAAGGGCTAACTTACAGCGATGTTCAAAAGCGAAAAGCTAATAGCTGAGAAAAGGCTGAGTTTTAACTGAGAGAGTTGTTCGTACAAATTCAGGTAATTCCTGGTTTGAGTTCAGGTACGCTTCAGTGCTGGCTGAGATGCTTTGAGCAGTGAACCAGTCTGGTTCCGCTGGTCTGGTTTCACTTGAAAGGCACCGCATCAGTTTTTGATTTTCAGTCAGGAGTTACACGATGAAACTTGCTTCTCTGCTTACAGGTATGGCGATGGTTGGTCTGGCTACAGTTGGGGATGTGTCATTCAAAGCAATCAATCCTTCCTTCGTTGGTATGGCTACGGCTGCTGAAACAAAAGGGGCAGGACCTACGGTTCAGGAAAAAATTGCTCTCATTACCAAAAATAAAGGACAGATCGGCAGCGGTGATCAGTTGCGTCGGTTTTTCTTCGGTGAATTGGAACCCATTGGCATCCAAGTTGGTGGTGGTGGTAATGTGGTGAATTTGTACAACAAAACCAACGATGTCACCTTTTCGTACTGCTCCCACTATGATGTGGTCGTTGCGGTCAAGCAGGGCAAAGTGGCTCAGTTTCCTGCTGCCGAAGTGAAGTAAGACATGCAACGAAGGAGTCAGAATGCAGGCATCGGGAGCGAAATCGATTCTGACTCCTGGGTCCTTTCTACCACTATCACTGCGATTAAGAGAGGTTGTATATGGAATTCAGGGATGTGATCTTGCTGCTGCATCCGGTGATCGCAGTCATTGTCGTCTTCCCCCTGATTGGTATCGTTGTCAATCGGGCGCTACAAACTCGTCAGCGTCGCTTACAAACTGCCACGGAAGGCAAAAGCAAGATTCCGCCTGTGGTAGGGCAAGAGCATGTGCAACTGGGACGCTGGCTTACAGGGTCGGTGGTTGGTCTTGTTTTGATAGCGCTGGCAAATGATGTGTTTGGCAACATTGCTGACAAGCAAGTCTGGAGCCAAGCACCCTTTAAGGTGGTGTTAATTGGTTTGATCTTTGCTGCCACGATCGCGTCTCTGGCTCTCTTATACCGGGCACAAGAACGTCACTGGCGGGGCATTTTTGCCACACTGGCTGGCGTTGGCTTGGTTGTACTGGGTAGCCAGGATGGGGTCTACCGCAAAACCGATCAGTGGTATGTCTCTCATTATTACTACGGCATCACAGCGGCGCTACTGCTCATTTTCTCTCTAGCAATCTTGCGGGAGATCTACCAGGATCGGACGAACCGCTGGCGCAAGGTACACATCGCCTTGAACACGATCGCGCTGCTGCTCTTTATTGGTCAGGGTATTACTGGCACCCAGGCCTTACTGGAAGTGCCTTTGCAATGGCAGGAACCCTACGTCCAAAAGCTCTATGAGCAACAGTGTGACAAAAAGCCTTGCACAGTCCAAGCGCCGTCCGCTCCAAAACTGCCATGATAGATCTAACCCGCGATCGCGTTCGTAGTTTAAACAGACGGCGATCGAAAGGGGCACCTTTGCTCAAAACTTTACTCAATCACTCATCAAAAGGATAAATAACATGAACTCGAAAATGCTGTGTCTGTTTGCTGGTCTAGCCCTGACTGCCAGTCTCGCTGCTTGCTCTAGCACACCAACGGCTGAACAAGCGTCTCCTAGTAATGCTCCGGCTGCCGCCTCTAGCCCCGATGCGATGAAGGGTGATGCGATGAAAGGTGATGCGAAGGGTGATGCCATGAAGGGTGATGCCATGAAAGGCGACACGATGAAAAAGGATGGTGCTATGAAGGGTGATGCCATGAAAGGCGACACGATGAAAAAAGATGGTGCGATGAAGGGTGATGCGATGAAAGGCGACACGATGAAAAAAGACGCAACAACCAAGCCGTAGTCGATCACTCAGTCAGAGCGGACAGTCAGAGTAAGGGTGGCATTAGCTCAAACCTGCTCTGACCATCTGCCGCTAGTCTTTGTGTTGCAAGAGTTTTGAAGGTTTCACCCCTTCCAAATGGTTTGTATCGACTGGCACCAAGCTTCATTGTCATTGGCAACTGCCCACGATTCTTTACACATGGGGAAAAACAATGGAGAAACTTTCGCGCCGGAGGCGTCAACTCCTCCTTTACCTGGGGTTGGGCATTGCAGGAGCAGGAGCAGCAACTGCTGTGGGCATGGTCAACAAAAGAAACACATCGGGAGGAGCGATCGCTACCACTGATGCATCGCCTCGTACTGCCTCTGAAATTGTTCCAAGCGATAGTGCCCTGGCAGCAGGTAGCAAAGGTTTACCAGAATTTCAAGGCATTAGTGAGTGGCTTAATTCAGCGCCGTTAACGGTGAATAACCTCAAAGGTAGCGTCGTTCTGATTCAGTTTTGGACGTTTGCCTGCATCAACTGCCAACGCACCCTTCCGTCGATCGTTCGGTGGCACGAACAATACGCCGCTAAAGGACTCAAGGTGATTGGCATCCACACGCCCGAATTTGCTTATGAACGGGAAGTAAACAATATCAAACGAGCGTTGCAGCAGCATCGTATTACCTACCCGGTACCGATCGACAACGCGTATAAAACCTGGAATGCCTACAGCAACGAGTATTGGCCCCACCTCTTTTTGGCAGACCGTCAAGGGCTGATACGCTATGACCACATTGGGGAAGGGGCATACGATACCACCGAGCAAACGATTCGCACGCTCTTGGGATAACTGCCATGCCAGCATCGACGCTATCAACGGGGCTTGCTTTTCTGGGCGGTGTGCTGACAGTCCTTTCGCCCTGCGTCTTGCCGATCTTGCCCATTCTGGTTGGGCGATCGCTTCAGTCCCACAAGTATGGTCCGATCGCGCTGGTCACTGGCTTAGTAGGCGGCTTTGCGGTTGCAGGTAGTTTGCTGGGGGTGACTGCCAGTTGGTTCACTGGCTTGGCAAATGCTCTACGCTACAGTGCGATCGCCATTCTGCTAGGGTTAGGGCTACTGGCAATTTTCCCAAATTTGAGCTATCGCCTCTTCAGCTACTTGCCAAAAGGCAGATGGATAAAAGAGCCAAAGCGCATCGGACTTGCAGGCGAATTTTGGTTGGGCACCCAGCTTGGCTTATTGTGGACTCCCTGTGCTGGACCAGTGCTAGGAGGCATTCTCGTTTTGGCAGCGGTTAATCATGAAGTCAGCAGTGCCTTTGGTCTGCTAGTGACCTATGGCTTAGGTACTGCGCTACCTTTACTAGCAATCGCTTACGGTGGACGTGCGTTTAGTAAACGGCTGCTTCATCTACGCGCTTACAGTGCCACCTTGCAACGAGTGGGAGGTGTCATGATTGTAGTAACCGCGATCGCCATTTTACTGGGTTGGGATGTGCAAGTGCAGCTCTGGCTGGCACCGTTCTTTCCGGCGTTGCCGCTTTAATTCGACTGATCCATTTAATTCCGCTACGAATCAATCCGCTACGAATCAAAAGGATACTCTAACCATGTCAGTGCGCCCTTCTGCTTTGCTTCGTTACCTCATACCCGGTGTCTCTGTCATCGCCTTGCTGACGATCGCAGCGCTGAGTGGTGTGTCGCGAGCTGTGTTGCCCAGTTCACCGAATCACATCGCAATGGCGAAAGTGGGGGCAGCGTTTCCCAGTCCTGCGATCGATCTTCCTGCTACGACTGCTCCTGGCAAACAAACGGCGGTGCTGGCTGGCGGCTGTTTTTGGGGCATGGAGGCGGTTTTTGAGAAACTCAATGGGGTTTCGGATGTGGTTTCTGGCTTTTCGGGTGGCAGTGCGGCAACCGCCCATTATGAAGTTGTCAGCTTTGGACAGACGGGACACGCAGAAGCAGTGCAAATCACCTACGATCCAGCCAAAATTTCGTATGGTCAGCTACTCAAGGTTTACTTTTCGGTCGCGCATGACCCTACCCAGTTAAATCGGCAAGATCCTGACTCTGGTACGCAGTATCGTTCTGCTATCTTTTTTGCCAATCCTGAGCAGCAGCGGGTTGCACAGGCATATATCAACCAACTGAACGCCGAGCATGTGTTTAGCAAGCCGATCGCAACTCAGCTCACACCGCTTAAGGGGTTTTATGCGGCGGAGGCTTACCATCAAAACTTCATCGATCGCAATCCCAACTACCCGTACGTGGTTGTGAACGATTTGCCAAAACTGGCACAGCTTCAGGAGCAATTCCCCAATCTGGTCAAACAGTAAACTTTGTAACGGGTGCCTTTTTAGCGATGGTCAAAAGACAGCAGTTATCAGCGGTCAGCGATCAG
>JBBSHC010000376.1:0-4615 GCA_038253425.1 Leptolyngbyales cyanobacterium
AAACCCGCTCCTGACCGCTTCGAGTGGCTAGTCCCACTGATGCCAGACCTCCCGCAAGCGCGGCGGGGGAAAGCTGCTGCCAAAGCTAGAACTCCCTTCCTGCCAACTGTCCCGGCTTAAATCGGTAGCCGCAAAGCTTATCAATGGGCACGCTAGAAGCAAGCATCTGTTTTTCGGTTGACTGCCCGATCGTCAGGTCGGGTTCTTTTTGTCTTGATCGAAAAAGAAAGCTTGAGCTTGCCGTCAAAGGGGTGAAAGGAGCGTGTACCAGTTGCACCTGCTAGCACTGAGGACCCTCAACCCCCACTTTGCTCTTGCACTAAGCGGTCTAGCTCCCACTGCATCTGCACCACCACTTGCTCATAGCAAGCAGCCACATAATCCCGGTCAAGCGCCGCCGCCCGACCATAACGCTCAAACACGATCGGGGCACAAAGGCGAGTGTGAATGGGGACAGGCAGCGGAATGTTTGGCAAGGGTCCCAGCGCCAACCCCCAAGGCAGCCCTAAATAAAGCGGAAACACGAGCGGGTCCAAGCCAAACAACCACGGCATCCCCCACTCGTGGAGTTGCCGCAACGCTGGATAGTAATCAGCTAAAACGATTAAGGTCTCATGCGCCCCCTTCGAGATCGCCGGGATGATCGGCACCCCCTCCCGCAGCGCCAACTTGATGAAGCCTTTACGCCCCGCAAAGTGAATGCGATGACGCTCCTTATGGAGTCGCCACAGGTCTTCAGCCCCACCGGGATAGACTAAGACTGCTGCCCCTCGCTTTAGAGCCGCACTCGCCATTTTCGGGTGCGCCCTCACTGCTCCCAACTTGACGGTCAGCCGCGCATAGCCAGGCACCAGCCAAACGTTGGGATGCATCAACCCATAAACAGGACGCGCGGCACCGAACTGGCGGAACCAATCGACCATAAACATCAGGGTATCGGGCGCGATCATGCCGCCGTTATGGGAGCCGACAATCAACATGCTGCCAGCCGTCGGTAAGTGCTGCCAACCGTCAGTGGTGACCCGAAAGTAATAGCGGTAGAGCCATGCTCCGAGTGGGAGCATGGAGTCAATGACTTGAGGGTCGCGCTCGTCTAAGGACCAGCCGTCGAAGGGACGGTGCGTTGCTGTCTTCAGTGGAAAGGCGCTCCTGACTGGTTAACGTTTTCTAGCGTACAGGTTTGAGGGCCTCGCTGGCGCTGGCACGTTCATGGGGCAAACGGTCGTTGCTGCAAGCTTGGTTTCAGCAAGAATCACTGCTTGAGCGGGTTCGGCATGGCAAAGTGCTGGGGACGATGGAGCCTAGCATCGGTGTCACAGGCAGGCAGGCAGCCTTAAGTCGGTTGACTGTGCCACTCCTCCTCAGACCCCTAGAAAACATAGAGGTAGCGGTGGTTTCCCTTCCCTTGCTACAAGCGCCCACAGCAAAGCCCCTGTCACGTCGGCAGGGGCTTGTTGCTATGACTTTGCCTTGACCTGGTGATCGCCTTACAGAGCAGTGCGACCAGCCACACGGTTCCAAATGAACGAGAAAATAATGGCACCAATGACCGCCACGACAATGCCACCTAAGGACAAACCACTCGTCGTCAGCGCTAGCGTCCCCGTGGTCACCAGGGTAAACAAGCTACCCCCCACAAATGCACCCACAATACCCAGCAACATGGTGCCCAAAAGTCCGCCACCGCGTGCGCCAGGGTCAAGCGCTTTCGCGATCGCACCCGCAATCAGACCTAAAACAACCCATGCCAAAATGTTCATTTGCTAAGCCTCTTTTAATCAAAAATTGATGTCGCTTTAATGCTTCTAAATTAGCAAGCCACGCTCCGATCGCTTCTCCCTCAGCAGACTGAGACGCTGGTCATCTTGAGAGAGAAAAACCTTTAGGACCGTAGCCCTAAAGGCAGCTAGAACATTTTGCTTGGACGTTCTGCCACTAACTTAGCGGTTTAACCGCCGTTTGCCCTTGCCTCCCAAGGGTAATTGTGACGGATGAAGAGTGAGGGTGGGAGCGGTCTTGTCCCTCACTGAGCGTGAGTGTGCCTCCTGCTTGAGTCGGGCTCAGTGGGTAGAGCCTAGTCCTTCAAGGAAGCACTGGAGGCTATGCTTCAACTGGAGGCTGTACCAGCTTTGTCCTGCTCTTGGAGTTCTGCTAACTCTTCTTCCAGTCTCTCCTCCAGCCGATCAACAATCAAGTGCGGGTCAATCGCTTGTTTCAACAGCTCCACTTCAGGATCGTGCCGATCTGCCACATTCGGCAGATCACAACGTAGTTCTTCCAGCAAAGCAATCAGTTTGACAATTTTTTGCTCTGATAGGAGGTTGATCTGCAAAATGAGCTGGGCGCGTTGTTCGGCTAGTTGTTCCTGTCGCGTTTGCTTAATCAAGACGCCTGTGGCAATCAGCAAGGCACTGAAGCTCACCACTCCCTGGAGCGCGTAAAACGGTGGTGGATCGAACCGCTGTACGCCGAAGCGACGCGGTAGGACGTTGGGGAGCACCCAGAGCGCTGCCACGAGGAGGATGCCGTACAGAAAGGTCGGACGACTAAAAAAAGCGGTGACCGCTTCGACGGCCCGCTGATGCTGCGGCAGGCTGCGGTGTGCTTTTGTTTGGAGCGCCACAATGGCTTCAATATTTTGACTAATCTGGTCGGGCAGTGGTGCCGTTGGTGCAGTGGGTGGGCTGGCTTGAGGGGTTGCAGAGTCAGTTGAGGCTGAACGCTCACCACTGGGTGTACGGCTGCTCTTCACGGGTCATCGTTTCCCTAACGCGTTTCCTTAAGACTCCATCGTAGGAGAGGCGCAAGCATTGTGGACAAAAGTGCGGACAAACTCACGAGTCTAGGCGTGCGTTCAGCTGGCTTGACTTGTGCTTCCCAGGCAGCCTCCCCAGTTGGCGCTCAAACAGCCAACGCCAGCCGGGTGATCAAGGCTGCTGTTCCGGTTCAGTCGGTAACGCTAGCTCTGCCGCTAAGTTTTCCTTCAGTGCTTCCAGTACCGCGAGCGGGTCTGCCGCTTCCTGCATCATTTCCGCTTCAGGATCATGCCGCTTGACCACGTCCGGTAAGTCAGCACGAAGTTCTTCTACCAGCGCAATCAACTTGGCAATTTTCTGCTCCGAAAGAAGATTGAGTTGGAGCATCAGTTGCGAGCGTTGTTCGGCAAAGTTTTCTTGGCGCGTCTGGCGCATCAACACAGCAGTCGAAATGAGGAGTGAGGCTGCATCCAAGCCCTGCTCTGCCCAGCGAAAAGGCGTGAGCTCAAAGGGTAAACGAGCACTAAAAAAGCTGCTACCAATCCACAGCACCAGTAGGAGCAACAAAAGGTAGAGAAAGAGTGAGCGCCCGAAGAACGTTGTCACCGCCTCTAACAGCCGTTGGTAAGCAGGCCGATCACGCACTTCCCGCGTATGGAGTGACGTCACCGCTGCAATATTTTTGGTAATCGCATCGGGCAGGGGCACTGTGAGCCATTGCGATCGACTCGCTGGACGGGGAAGCGCGTCTACCTCGGTGCTGGAGTGGTGCTTGCTTGGATCGTCTGCGTTGTGCTGCATGTTGCTACTCCTACTCTTACAGGGGGTCAACGTTCTGTACGCTCACGGCGACAACGTCGCCCTCATCAACACTAAAGGTACTTTGATCAGGGCAAAGGTTAGGACAGCAAAAATGAGGTCAGACCAAGGCTAGGCAGTGCTGCTTCTGTACAGTACGAAAAGTCCTTAGCCTTGTTTTTGGTTCGATGGCTACGGGAACGCCGTGTAGAGGTGAGATCGCCTGATCCGCTCGCCTTGCCACCGCTCCACACTCAAGTCATCGCTTGTCTGTGCTTAACTACCAATTTCAAGATGTCTACCTATAGCAGTATATGCAGCCTCAAGATCGCTTTTATCGTGGCAGATGAAGCTGCGGTAAAGCAGCAGGGTCTGTTTACCTTCGACAAACTCTTTTTGAAGAAATTCTCTTTCTTACTGCGTTTAACCATGATCAGGAATGTCGCTGTGTCTTTAACCTTTGAGCATTTAGAATGTCTGGCAGAAGCGTCATGGGAGCTTTCACCAGGGATGGCACTGACGGCGCAACGCCACCACTTTCAGTCAGCACCTTTGGAAGAACTTTTGCTGCTGTTAGACCAGACAGCAGCAGTTTACACAGCGCTCCAACCTTGCTTGCCCTTAGCGCTGCGGCAGAGCGCTAGGCAAGAAACTGCCTTTTATGCTGCCTTGGTGCAGGAGCGCTGCTCTTACTTACCACGTGCTCTACCATCCCAAGTGCAGCAGGTGGCCTAAATCGCCTTTGTCAGGGTTGAGCCGACAGACGGGCAAAAAGGTGCCAGTACAGCTTTTACTGGCTCTTCTTTTGACCCTTGGACAGCTTTTGGACTCGCTGTTCCCCTGTCACAGGCCTCAAAGGGGTTTGAGTAGTAACGGACGTTGTTGGCGAATGTATTACAACGGCTTCTACAGATGTAATACAAGCTCTATGGGCAATGGCATAGCAAGTATTTCAGAGCTTGTCGCATTTGCGTAATCCTGCTTGTAGCACCTTTGCCAACAACATCAGTAACGGAACAGAAACTCATGTTAAGGCTGAAATGCTCATGGAATAAACGTTT
>JBBSHC010000377.1:0-4615 GCA_038253425.1 Leptolyngbyales cyanobacterium
CTCTTTGGCAAACCCGCTCCTGACCGCTTCGAGTGGCTAGTCCCACTGATGCCAGACCTCCCGCAAGCGCGGCGGGGGAAAGCTGCTGCCAAAGCTAGAACTCCCTTCCTGCCAACTGTCCCGGCTTAAATCGGTAGCCGTGAAGCTAATAGCTAAGGGCTGATATAGCGGATTTCATAATTATGGAGTACGGTTAGCAACTTAGCGCATCCACCAGTAGAGCAATGAAATCCTACTCCCTTGACTTACGCCAAAAAGTGATTGAAACCTACGAAAACGAACCGATCTCACAGCGACAACTCGCCAAACGGTTTCGGGTCGCTCCAAGTTTCGTCACCAAACTTCTCAGACAGTATCGGGAAACCGCTCAACTCGCCCCGAAGCCCCGACCAGGTCGCCCGAGAAAGCTCAAACCAGAACAGTTTCAGGTCGTACAAGCCCTCGTTAACGCTCAACCCGACATCACCTTGGGTGAATTGTGTCAAGCGCTGCATGAGCAAGTGGGCATCAGCGTCAGCGAACCGACCCTGTGTCGAGTGCTAAAGCAACTCCAACTCACCCGTAAAAAAAAATCCCTTCATCCCAGCGAGAAGCAAAGTGAGCGGGTGCAAGGCTGACGCCGTGAGTACTGGGATGAGGTGAGAGACGTGCGAGTCCAAGCTTTAGTCTTTCTTGATGAGTCGGGGGTGAACTTGGGCTTGATCCGCTTGTTTGCCTGGGCGATCCAAGGACGGCGGGCTTATGGTCAGCAACCCAAACGGGGCAAGCATGTTTCCGTCGTCGCGGGGTTGAGTTTGGCAGGTGTGGTGGCCGCTGCCGTCATTTTAGGAGCCTTCGATGGCTTGACCTTTGAAGCTTTTGTCGCCACTCGCCTGGTGCCGAATCTCTGGCCAGGGGCTGGTGTCGTGATGGATCACTGTTCCATCCACAAAGAGGAGGAGATCCGACGACTGATTGAGGCAGCGGGGGCACGTTTGGTCTATCTTCCACCTTACTCCCCCGACTTTTCACCCATTGAAAACTTTTGGTCAAAAGTCAAGGCTATCCTCAAAGCTCGGGGTGCCCGTAGCGATCAAGCTTTAAGTGATGCTATCGAAACAGCCTTTGAAAAAGCTTCTGAAACCGACATCAAAAACTGGTTTGCTCATTGCTGTTACTGTTCCTGATATTTATGAAATTCGCTATAGCTAGTTTAATAGGATATCAATGTTGCTCAACCTTCGTTATAAAGTCGAGCACAATAACGCTTTGATCTTCTCTGAGTCGATCGGTTTAGAGAATAAGAATCCTTGTCCAAAATCGCAGTTTAAGGCTTGCAGTTGGGCAAGTTGTTGCGGTGTTTCAATGCCTTCAGCGACAACATCCATACCCATTTTGTGGGCGATGTTAATAATCAAAGGTACCAGCCCTAAGTTCTCTGAATTCTCATCCATTTGCTGTACAAAAGAGCGATCGATTTTAAGGGTGTTGACTGGGAAAGAATGCAGGTAACTCAGTGAGGAATAGCCTGTACCAAAGTCATCAATGCTCAACTGAATGTGGCGCTTTTGCAGATCTTGCAAGATGGCTGCGGCTGACTGGGCGTTGTCCATAATGGCGCTTTCAGTAATTTCGAGTTTGAGGCAGTGGGGTGCGAGCTGAGCGTCAGCCAATATTTGATCAATTTGCTCGACTAAATTGGGTTGTGCAAATTGGCGAGCAGACAAATTAACGCTCATGGTGAACGATGTATCACATAAGTTTTCGTTTTGCCATTGCCGCAACTGTTGACAAGCGTGCTGCAAAACCCACTGACCAATCGGCGCAATCAAGCCAGTTTCTTCAGCGATCGGAATAAACAGCCCTGGTGAAATTAACCCCTTTTGCGGATGCTGCCAGCGCACGAGTGCTTCAAAGCCAACTGTTTTACCTGTATCGAGGGTAATAATCGGTTGATAGTGGACAATTAATTCATGCTGCTGAACCGCTTTACGCAAATCGATTTCAAGCTGTAAGCGCTGTAGGGCGGAACTGTGTAGCGTTGGGTCAAAAAGTTGATAGGGCGTCTGACGAGAGGCTTTAGCGTGATACATCGCCATATCAGCATCGCGCAAAATGTGTTCGGGTTCGCTATAGGTTGCCGTACCGATCGCAATCCCAACGCTGACTGTAATAAACACCTCATGGCGCTCAAGTTGAAACGGTTCTGTGAAGACAGTTAAAATGTGCTCCACCGTTTCCATGACGCTGGTTTGATCCCCAACGTCTCTTAGCAATATTGTAAATTCGTCACTACTCAAGCGTGACAGGATGACATCAGGGTATAACAATGCTCTTAAGCGACGAGCGATCGCAATGAGTAGTTGATCGCCAACAAAGTGACCGAGTGAATCATTGACGACCTTGAAGCGATCGCAGTCAAGAAACAAGACTGCAAACTGTGCGCTTTCATCTAACTTTGTTGCATCCAGCGCTTTTGCTAAACGCTCGATAAAAAAAGCACGATTGGGCAAGCCTGTAAGAGCGTCATGGTGTGCCATTTCTAAAAGTTTGGCTTGCAGCAACTCACGCTCAGCAATTTCGCTGTAGAGTTCTCTGTTGGCTACTTCAAGTTGGTGGGTGCGCTCTTTGACCCGTTCTTCAAGCTGTGCATTAAGCTGATGATTTCTAATTTCGGCTGTCCTTACCGCAAGCTGATTTCGCACCCGCGCTAACACTTCTTCTAAATGAAAGGGCTTGGTGATGTAGTCTGCGCCTCCCGCTGTAAATGCCTGCGCTTTGTCTAAACCTTCGCCAAGAGCACTCAAGAAAATGATGGGAATACTGGCAGTATCTGGGTGCAGTTTCAGCGTTTGGCAAACCGTGTAACCATCCATCCCTGGCATCATGATATCGAGCAAAATCAAGTCGGGTCTAGCCGCTTGCACAGCAATCAATGCCATCCTTCCGCTCAACGCTTGCCGCACCTGATAGCCTTCTTTCGTTAAAATATCTGAAAGAAGACGCAGGTTTTGCGATGTGTCGTCAACGATCAAAATATCTTCTCTAGTCATGTCCTGGTGACTGGTCTGCATAGAAAAATTTTTAGCGATTGGCGATTGATCACAAGTAGCTAATGGTCTATCAAGCATGATTCTGTCGGTCTAAAACTCCAAAAAAGAACCCTCCGTTGCTTTCAGTCTGATAAGTAGAAAACTGATAAACCCATTAGCAACAACTAGAACTGAGGGCATTAAACGGAGTTCACGCTTGCTTTATTAAGAGCGCTAACAGCAACGCCGAAGTAGCTTTTTACACCTATGAAAAGTAGCTACAGCATTGGTGGCAGCTTGACTGTAAGCTTTGCCTACAACCGTGGAGCGATGGAGCCTGGTCACTGATGCTATCTGACACACTGCCATCAGAACCATTTATGTGAGCAAGAACCGTCCTCGATACTCAGTATGCCCAGATACCGATTAGATTGATTGCCTGCTTGCAAGAATTATCTGCATACGGTGGAACGGCTGCACCCTGCTAAAGGTAAAACTTAGCAAACACTCACTCCATCCAGAGGTATAGGCATACTTGCAAGATGCTATTGAAAGTTTGTCAAATGTGTGTTCAGATACGTATTCAAAGTGTTTAACCCTTAAAAGCAGCCCACTCAGTGATCGTCTCATCAATCGCTTAATTCGACTGTACGATCGCTGGGCTTTAAGTTGCTGCAATCCTTTTGATCGCAACTTGTCTTTTAAACAGTGGAAGGCTGACGGTGAATGAAGGGTAGTAGTGCCTGCGATCGCTCTGCCTTGAGTCAGCAAAAAGAGTAATGAACCTTGCTTTGCTGACTTCTTCGCTCGCTTGGGATGCAAGGCTCTGCCTGATTAAGGGCGATCGCAGTTACTAAATGGGGCTAACGTTGGCAGTGGCGTTACACGTTAAAGCGGAACAACAACACATCGCCTTCCTGCACCACGTATTCTTTGCCCTCACTGCGAACCAACCCTTTTTCTTTGGCGGCACCCATTGACCCGGTGGTGGTGAGATCTTTGTAAGCGACCGTTTCAGCGCGGATAAAGCCTCGTTCAAAGTCGGTATGGATCACGCCTGCGGCTTGGGGAGCCAGCATACCGCTGTGAATCGTCCAGGCACGGGTTTCTTTCGGTCCAGTCGTAAAATAGGTGCGGAGTCCGAGCAATTCATAGGTCGCACGAATCAGCGCTTTGAGTCCGCCTTCTTGCACCCCGAGCGATTCGAGAAAGTCAACGCGTTCCGCTTCGGGCAATTCGACTAGCTCTGACTCCACCTGCGCGGAGATGATCACAACTTGCGCGTTTTCGGGGGCAGCCACCGATCGCACCTGCTCAACCCAGGCGTTGCCTGTAGCGAGGTCATCTTCTGAAACGTTGGTGGCGTAGATCATAGGTTTTCGGGTGAGTAAACCCAGGTTTTTAATGGCAGCTTCTTCTTCATCGGTCAGGCTAACGTGGCGGGCTGGGTTGCCTTCGTTTAGCACTGCCGTCAGCTTTTCCAGCGCATCTACTTCCACTTGCAAATCTTTATTGCCACGGGCTTGTTTGCGGGCGCGATCGATGCGCTTTTCAATTTGTCCCAGGTCTGCCAGTGCCAGTTCCAGGTTGATGACTTCAATATC
>JBBSHC010000378.1:0-4605 GCA_038253425.1 Leptolyngbyales cyanobacterium
CTATCCATTACGCAAAAGTCAGCAGGGTGTTTACAGGGCTTAGGTTTTAGCAGCGAGTTGCGCTCCTTCGAGTAAATGATGGAGTACCCCAATCCCTCGCCATAGGGTTTTCACTCCAGGTTCACCGTCCCCTTTTCGAGCCAGAAATCCCCCCAGTTGGGCAATCCAGCGCACCGCTTGACGAAGTGTTGGCGGTTTTCTGGAGCGATTTTTGGGTTTAAACTTACGCCTAAGTAATTTCCATTCTGCGGGTTGTAGAATCGTGGCACAAGAGTCATTGGGTGAAAGTCGAGCCGTATAGGTGAGCCACATCAAGCGCCAAGCCACGATGGAATCGGTCGCCAATGCATTGAGCAATCGCTGTGCCGTTTCCAGTTGAAGCTGTTCAATGCGGCAGCCACTTTTGAGCGTGAAATGAAAGCGTTCAATCAACCATCTCAGGCTGTACCAACGCACACATTGCCAAGCTTGTTCCAAGGTGTCCATCGCTAAAGTGGTCAGCAACAGCCAACGTATCGGCTTGCCCTCAAGCGGTGGAATTGTTTCTTCGACCAGTAGAACATTTAAGGTCACAGGTTGGCACGCCTTGGGTGCTTTGTGATGGCGCGGCACTTCCAGAGTCACTTGCATCCTCCGCACCGTTAAAGTCGCACTGCGGGCGGGTCGTTCGGGATTGCGCTCCACGGCAATCGTCTGTTGTCCTAGCACCGGAGCTTGCTCAATTGTGGCAAGCAGATAGTCCAACTCGTGCTGCACTTTGCGGTTATGCGCCGCTCGAATCAGCAAATCGCTGTTGCTGCGCCTGGGTTGAACAAACAGATCGTAAATATCCGCTTCTCGATCTCCCACATGCACCACACGAACCGACTCATTGATGCCTTGTTCGGCGGCAGTTAGCGTCTCGAGCCAGCGTTGACTCTCCTTGTCACAAGTTGCCTTCTTGCGGTACTCGCCTCGCACTCCCGCTCGTTGCTGCCGACTCCAGGTGTACTGATGCAGTAACCCTAACGGTTCCCCTGTTCCACTGACTGCCAAGCAGCTATGGACTTTGATACCCTGTTGAGGCGTTTGACAAATAAAACCTAAACCTGTGGTCTGCTTCAGGCTGCTGAAGTTCAAGTCGGTGGTGTCTTGGATGGCAAGCAACGATCCTTGCCGATTCGCTCGGCTCACCACACTGGGTCGATGGCTCGCTAAAATCTGTTTTGGCTTCACCCGTTGATTGCCCCAAAACCGATAGATGCTCTGGCTTGCAGAAGCATTCTGGCTCGCTTGTGGGACGCGCTCTCCAGGATGCTCAGCTAACAGCCTCAATGTTTCGCGTAAGCGTTGCCCATGACGAAAATCTTTGAAAGGAGCACTGGTAACTTCTTAGCCCACCCAATCTCGCATGATATTTTTCATCCAGTTCGCTCAACGACTTCAACTAAAAATCTCACACTTGATGCCGCAAATCCACTCTCTGTAACACTTCTACTCATTTGTGCGTAATGGATAGCTTCTTAACCGAGAGCGACCCTCCTAACCACACCGCGATCGCTCTCCTCTCTTCAACCGCGATCACGTTGAGCAGCAATGGCACGATCGGGCTACAAGATTGACGATCGCACTACAATTTAGGAAGCTAATCATGGATACACGGGCATGATATCAATTCCTATCACTCTGGAACAACTCATTACGGCTGTGCAACAGTTGCAGCCAGACGAGCAGGCACAGGTTGCCAGTGCTTTGGTGCAAGCAGGATTACACTCAGATTTGACGGCTTTGATTCAGGAACTTTATGCCCAACTGCCCACTGATGATCTTACAGACGATGACATCATGGCTGAAATTAGGGCTGCACGTCAGCAATCCCGGCAAGCATGACCGTCCGAGTCGTCATTGACACCAATATCTGGATTCGCATTTTGCTGAAAGGGCGAGTAACATTGCCAGTGTTAAAAGCTTTCAATGAGAGCAAATTTCAGTTGGTGATGAGTCAACCACTCATAGATGAACTTCATCTTGTTTGGAATCGCCCCCGGTTGAAAGAGCGAATTGACCCTAATCAAGCGATCCGCCTTGAACAGCAGTTACAGCACCGTGCTATCTGGGTTGAGTTGATAACGGTTCCCCCGAATTGTCGAGATCCTAAAGACTTACTTGTGCTGTCTACGGCAATCGATGGTGAAGCAGACGTGATTGTTTCTGGGGATGATGATCTACGAGCCGATGATGCATTGAGGGCGGTGATGGCAACCTATGGGGTACGTTTGCTTGGCGTTAATTCTTTCCTGCAATCTCTGGATGAAGGAACAGGGTAAGGATAATCACCTGTTGTTTAATTGGGATGGTGCGTTCTCAAGATGGAACCGTGAGAAAGGGTACGGATTGGAAGGGAACCGCGCTATGCGATCGCGGATCGCATATTTTCCAAATATACAAATCGCCCCCTCCTCTCTGCGACCGCGATCGCCCTCAAACCCACCTACGCGATCGCGCTTTCAACGAGGGCAGCGATCGCGCTCTCAATCCCGTAGCCACTTTATCATTCCTGCGATCGACCTCTCTTCCTCTTCAAGCGCGATCGACCCTCCTCTCTTCAACCTCGATCGCCCTTCTCACCCAGAAACACTTTTGTGAAACATCTGCAAAGCAGAATCGCCCCTCTCACCCAGACCCGATCGCCTGTTGCCAACCAAGACCACCGCGATCGCACTGTGATCCCAGATTTTGAGGCGATGGCTGGGTTGATGGGGGAGTAGGGAGTAGGGTGGGTATTGCGACCAGTTTTTTGGCAGCGGAAACACAACAACAACGCCCACCCTTGTATCTTCAAAGAGGGGCGATCCCACTAATCAGGTCGTGATTACGGTTCCCATACGTCGGCAGCACTCTAATTCTTGGCCCGAATTAACTCAGCCTGAGCCTTTTTGACATCATCTTCAGCAAGTGCGCGGGCAATATCAGCCTCTTCCATTGCTTCACTGGATGCCTTGATTTCTTGATACTTGGCGAGTTCCTGCCGAGCATTCTGCAGGCGTGTTTGAGCTGACTCCAGCTTGGTCTCAGCTGCACGAACCATGGCACGGTTTCGCAATCCAGACTCAGCCCAGCCCCGCTGCGCAGATGCGTGAGAATAAGCATCCTGTTCCTCTGGCAGGTTTCTGTAAGTCTGATCAGCTTTGTAGCTTCGCTGCTGGGCTGCTGTGAGTTCTGCTTCTGCTTTTTTGACAGCCGCTGTATCCGTTTTTGGTGTGTTCTTCAAAGCTACAGTTTTTGTTTCTAGCTCTTTACTAGCCACATCCAATTCCTGATAAATTGCATCTCGTTTTGGTCTGTTGGCTCCCCAAACACTGTCGTAAATATTTTTAGTTTCCGAATACAACGGATCAGAACTTTGCATTGGTTCAGACCATGCCTTCTGAGCCACTTTCTTGTCGATATCGAGATGGGTTGCCAGTTCATCTGAATTTGCGAATGTCTTCTCCCCAGCTTTCATACGGGCAGCACTATACCATTGGCGGGCATGGCGAGCTTCATGGTAAGCCGTTTCCACCATCTCAAAGAATTCTTGTTCGCTGATTTCATTCTTCACAAACCATTCTTCTGGAAGCTGCATCGACCAGGTTTTCGCATTGAAGAATCCCACCCTACCTTTAACACTGCTTGCACCAATAGCGGGCATTCCATCTGAGGCAAGGCGCTTATTGACAACCTCAGCCACTAAGCCAGGTCTTGTCTTAATCGGAATACCTTCCCACGATTTCATTGCTTTGGCTCCCGCAGTTCCGGCGGTGGGCGCTGTTGCTGCAGGGGTTTTTGGAGTACCCTGACGCTGATTTAGCCGAGATCGCAATCCAGCAGCCCCTTCTGAGCCTTTCACAGCGGCTGTCTCACCCGATGTTGGTGGCTTGACACCTTTTGCGGCGGCAACTTCAATACCAATCGCTAAGGCACTGGTCAACACTGCCATCCCCAGCTCAAATTTTTTACTAGACGCTTCAGCCTCGGCAGCCGTTACCGCTTCTTTGGTCACCAGTTCGGTGTCTTGTCCAGCGGAGGCTCCGCGAGCAGCGGACAGCTCATCAACCCGTGAGTCTGCTTTCAGTGCTCCTGCTGCGGCAATGCCCACAGCAATTGCCGCTCCACCCATTGTGCCGACAACGCCTGCAACCATCGCAACGAAGAGGGCTGCATCAATGGCAAATTTAGCTGCCGCTGCCGCTGTATCCTTGACATCTCGCTCATCATTCATGATGGGCAGATAAACAGCTCGCGACCATTTACGGGAACCGCCACCACCACTAAAAAGTGCTGAATGAACTGGAGTGAAGTCAAGAGCATCGGCATCGCCTCCCTCCACTTTGTCTCGCACACTTTGAATATTTTCGAGAACCTTGCTTAGTGCTTTTTGAGTTTCTCCAAGCCCTGCCTGAAGCTGGTCATTAGCAGCAAAGGGATTAGCAGGCAAACCTCCTCCGTCTGATACTTTATCATAGGATTGAGTGGCAAAATTATCCAGCGATCCTTGGTTATTGGCGGCGTAGAGGGCAGGCCAAGCATTGAAGATGAGTGCAATTTCAGCAGTAACTTCATCCCATGTGCTTTTGACCCATTGCC
>JBBSHC010000379.1:0-4598 GCA_038253425.1 Leptolyngbyales cyanobacterium
TGTCTAACCCTGGAGGCTTGCTTTTAAGATCGGGGATTGAGGTTGGAGTCGTCGGAGTTGCGGGAGTGACTGATCGTTTCGGTAAGGCAGTCTGTTTCACGGCAACCTGCTGCTGTTGAGCTTCTGGAGAAAAGCCCGTCGCAATCACCGTGATTCTGACTTCACCCTGAAGCCGTTCGTCAATCACTGCACCAAAAATGATGTTGGCATTGGGATCGACCACCTCGTAAATAATCTCAGCGGCAGCGTTGACTTCATGAAGCGTCAAATCAGTGCCACCCGTGATGTTGAACACAACCCCTCTCGCCCCGTCGATCGACGCTTCTAGCAGCGGAGAAGAAATGGCAGCGATCGCCGCTTTTTCTAGTTAAGTAAGCTTGCCTTCTGTGCCGTTAGCGCTTTGGGTTTGAATACTACGCCAAAGCACCAGCCAATCTGTAAAGTAAGGGGTTTGTTGTGAGCGATCGAAACCAATCACGATGCCGTACAACAAGCGTTGAGAGACTATCATTACCCTCTTTCTAAAACACCCGTTTCTAACAGTTTTCTTAACAAGTTTCTACTAGAAACTCCGCCACGCTAGCACATTCGTTCAAACAGAATAACCGACCTGTTATACAGACATAGCATTGCCTGCTTTAACGTCTATCACCCACCCTAACCAGCATGAATCCCCAGTCTTTTGCATCACTGATCACGTCGATTCTGCTATTTGGCAGTTCACCTGTGCTGAGCACACCTGTTCGCACGGTGGCACAAAGTGAACCGATCACACCAACGATGCTTGTCCCCACGGTTGTTGCACCCACTGTCGCCCTACCAACTACCACTGCGCCCGCTGCCATTCCGGATATTTACCAGCAGTGCCAGCAACACGCACCAGCCGTTGTTACCCTTTATGCGGGTGCTGAAATTGGGACGGGCAGTATTATTAGCCGTGAAGGCTTGCTGATTACAAACCATCACGTTGTGCAGGAAGCTGTGAAGGATGCAGGAAAGACGAAAATCTATATCAAGTTGACCAATGGCACTCGCTATCTGGGTCGCTGGATCAAGTCCGATCCAGCAAATGACTTGGCGCTGGTGCAGATCAACGCGCAAGAGACGTTTCCAGCGATTGTACCGTTAGCCAGTCCTACCAGTATCCGTTTGGGTCAGCGCGTGTGCGCGATTGGCAATCCGTTTGGTCTCACCAGTGTCAGCGTCGGCACCTTAAAAGACTTTCGTGGTACAAACGATTTGAAGTCTGCTATTTTTCTCAATCGCGGTAATTCGGGTGGTCCTCTGCTCAACGAACAGGGCGAAATGATTGGGGTAAATAAATCAATTTGGCTCTCTGAGACGGGCGAAAACACGGGAATTAGTTTTGCGACGAGTGTGCGGGTAGCGCAAGACTTTATCAACCGTAATGCTGCCCTGAGTGTTGCCAGTAAAACCGTTTACGCACCGTTGGCACCAACTGATACGTCGCTGCAACTAAAGGGACGCCCTGTGGCAGCGGGTGGAGGCTTGGGCGCGATCGTAGATCAGCGAAGTTTAACGATTCGGCAAATTGTGGTAGGTTCCCCAGCCGATTTAAGCGGACTCAGACCGGGCGATCGCTTGCTCACCCTTGATGGCAAACCGCTAAAAAGCCTGCCAGCCCTACAAACTGTGCTCAATCGCCAGCCAGTTATGGCTGTCTTCACCGTAGACCGCGATCGACAACCAACGAAGATCTCGGTCAAGTTTTAGCAACCATCCTCAGTCCAGAAAATTAGTACGAATGTACTTTGCTAATCGGACTGTGGTGTCTCATTCTGTGTCAATGCCTTCCCACATTTGAGCCAGTGGCATTCTCTGCCCTGTTTTTGCTTGGTGTAGTGCTCTACGCAGATTTGCTTTTATTTCTTCAATAGAAGTATTGTCTGGATCTTCTTCTCCCTCTTCTGTAGGTTCAGGGTACAGAATAATGACACGGACAGTGCCATGAGCAAATGCTGGCACAGGACCATGAAGCGATAGATTCCCCTGTTCATCGACAACACCTGTGACTTCAACCGCTTTCATCAGTCTGACCTCAACCTCTCATAAGATTAAGGATAACTGACTCTTAACTAGATTACGTTTGTCTATTCGAGCAGGAATTCGTTTACCTAATCATTTTCATAGAATTCACCCAGTAGCTTGCGGATCTCTTTGCTGCTGATATCAGCGCGGTCTGATTTTGAGTAAACGGTTAGGAGTAGCACAGATGTCGGCGACTCTACTTGATAAATCAAACGATAGCCAGCACTTTTCCCCTTTTGAATATCTCGGTTCTTTACTCTTGCTTTGAAAACAACATAGCCTTTGCCAGTTTCTGCTAAACGGTCGCCAATGAATTTTCCAAACTCTAGTTCCTGAATTACAGCCTGAAGATCAAAACGAATATTACGGTAACGTTTTGCCAGGTCACGAAGATCTTGCTGAAATTGAGAGGTCAGCTCGATCTGGACAGTAGCTTGCTCACTCTGACGATCGGGTTGAGGATCAGTTTCTTCCTGTGAAGGTGGCATACTCTTCATCCTGGCTGGTAGTCAATTGCGATCGTCTATAAAAAGACCAAAAGTTTTCACCATCGATCGCCGTTTACTTCTACTTCACTTCGATCGCTGCGTTGCTGGTAGCAGACGTTTCTAAAAGTTGTCCTTGAACGCGTTCAAATTTGACCGTTTCTTGAGCGGTTGAAATAAACGTTCCCGGTTGCCCGTTGAGGGTGGCTTCTTCTACCAACGTGTAGCTTGCCGTTGCCGTCTTGCCGTCGGGTGCAATTTTAATTTTGAGGTTGGTGTATTTTCCGCTATAACGTTCTGTTATTTCAAAGCCTTGCTGGAGATATTGACGGTACTGCGATCGCGTCAGGTTTAATGTCTGCGAGCCAGCCCCTAATTGAATGGTGACCTTGATGGTGATCTTGGAAGCCATGTACTTGAGGATCCCATCGACATCTTTGTGGACGACTGCCACTTCCATCGCGTGCAAAATTTGGCGAATCTGGCTTTCGCGGATGCCAGGGGTTGGTGGATGCCTGATAAAGTCTGGCACCGGATGCGTTGCACCTACGGTAGACCCAACACCAACCATGATTGCCCCTAGCAGTAGGCTGACCAGAACGAGACTGGCGCGATCGACGCGGTTCATGCCCATGTTTCCCAAGGTTTAATGACTGGATGCTAACAGCTCGGTCACGCGATCGCTGGTTTGGCGCACTGCCTCAGCAGACTCATGCAGCGCAGTTTGTTCGGCATCGGTTAAATCTAGTTCAACTACCTGCTCAATGCCCTGACAGCCCAGCCGACACGGTACCCCAACAAAAACATCGTGCAGTCCATACTGCCCCTGGAGGTAAGTAGTAACGGGCAAAATGCGGCACTTGTTCAGCAAGATCGATTCCACCATGACGCAGGTAGAGGAGGCAGGTGCATAAAAGGCGCTACCAGTTTGCATCAGCTCTACAATTTCAGCGCCCCCTTTGCGAGTGCGATCGATCAACCGTTCCAGGGTGGCAGCGTCCATGAGTTCTGTAATCGGGATGCCGTTGACGGTCGTGTAACGGGGCAGCGGCACCATGAGATCGCCATGACTACCCAGGACGGTGGCGTAAATATCGCTGGTCGAGACACCTAACTCCATTGCCACAAACGTTTGAAAGCGGGCAGAATCCAAGACTCCCGCCATGCCAATCACCTGATTTACGGGCAAGCCGCTGGTTTTCCAGGTGATATGAGTCATCTGATCCAGTGGATTCGTTACCACAATGAAAATCGCGTTGGGAGAATGAGCGATCGCCTGCTGCGTCACAGCCATCACAATCTTGCCGTTAGTCAGCATCAAATCATCACGGCTCATACCCGGTTTGCGCGGTAGACCCGCCGTAATCACCACCAGATCGGAATTAGCTGTATCAGCGTAATCGTTGGTGCCAATAATCTGGCGATCGTGCCGTTCGATACCCCGTGCCTGCATCAGATCCAGTGCCAGCCCTTGCGGACGCCCCGCCACGACATCCAGCAGCACGACATCGGCAATATTTTTTTCGGCAAGCCGTTGTGCCAGAGCACTGCCAACGTTGCCAGAGCCGACTACAGTAACACGGGCAGTATTGCAAACAATGGGAGAAGGACTGAGAGCCATAGTTCTAGGGCAATTGATGGGTCAGAGCACTTGATCCTAGCCTAGTCCTTCAGCGGGAGAGCGAAAACAGCACGTAACTTTAGGCTTCATGCTGGACGTGGCTTCACGCTGCATCACCAGGCGATTTTGATCAAGCAGAATGAGCAAAGCATGGACAAAACAACCGCGATCGAGCCTGAGCACATTCTCGATCCACTCGGTCAACCAGACGCCCTATCTGAATGGGGATCTGGTTCCCTTTACCGTACTGCTTTATCGAGTCTTTATAGAACAGTAAATCCCGATAATAGGAGCCAAAAATAGTTAAAACTTGCCAAATTCAGACAGTGCAATCGTTGGCAACCGTTTTTCTCACGCAGACAAGCTTTTGTTTGATAAAGTCTCCGTAATTACACTAGGCAACGCGCTCATTCATCGGTTAGCGTCAGCATACACAGGATCAA
>JBBSHC010000380.1:0-4597 GCA_038253425.1 Leptolyngbyales cyanobacterium
CGATCGCCGTTGCCGATCTGCTGCAAGCACAGGGTTGCTACAACCAGATTCAGATCCATGCTGATCTGGCAGGCATTGACCGCTTTGCTCTGGCTTACCGGGTTTGAGCCGCTGTGAGTGGTGCTGCTGACATGCTTTGCAGTTTGCCTTGCTGAAGTGCCGTAACGCGCTCCATCGCGTCTTTATGTAAAGCTTCCTTGTCTTGCTCAAGATATAGCTTGGCAGCAATTTGAAAGTTGTTGATGGCGGCAGCTTGATTCTTCAGGGCTTGTTGTGCCAGTGCCGTGTTGTAGTAAGCATCAGCATAGTTTGATTGTAGTCGGATCGCCTGCTGGTAGTCATTTAGAGCCGCCGGGATCTTGTTCAGCGCAAACTGTACGTTGCCCCGATCGTTATAGGCACCTGCCAAAACGGGGGCGATGGGTCTGAGCGCGATCGCCCGATTGTAGTCGTTGAGTGCGCCTTGAAGGTCACCCGTTTTAGACCGAGCATTTGCCAGGTTAATGTGTGCTTCTGCCAGTTTGTCGTCCAGTACTACTGCCTGATTGCCCGCTTCTAGCGCTTTGTCGTAATCTTGGCGATCGTAATAAACGTGACTGAGGTTGCTATGTGCCAGTGCCGAGCTTGGGTCGAGCGCGATCGCTTTTTCATCATCTTTCTGAGCAGCCGTCAGATTGCCGAGTTTGTAGTACGTTACACCCCGGTTAATGTAAGGGGCAGGGTCAGATGGGTTCGCATCAATCGCTTTGTTGTAGTCATCGATCGCGGCTTTGAGTACCTCCTGACTCGACCCACTCTGCGTTTTCTGCAAGCCGTTCTGGTTGAACTGTTGCGCCGCCACGGGATCAGGTGCTTTCTGCCCAAACTTAAACCAATCTGCACGGTTCGATGGCATAAAAAACGCTGCCAGTAAGCCCATAATTGCCGCTAAAAGGATCGCCGGAATTAGCAAAGCTTGATAAGCGGCGGCAGAACGTCGAATTCTATCCATAGCGGTTGGGTTAGGGTTAGACGGAACAGGGCGTAAAACTTCTGCAACGGGCGTTAAGCGTGACTCGGAAGCGGGGGGGACAGGAGGGGCAGCAGGCTCAGAGAGATGGAGCAACCGATGTAGAACCACTTCCTTTGCCCGTGACTCTTCTGGCGGTGCATTCGCCTGAGCGTTTGATGCCCCTGTGAACGAGGCTGGCGGCGTCTCAACACTGGGACTAGCAGATGCGTGCTTAGCTAAAGCTGGGTTTGGCTCAGTCGATAGTTTTGCTTCTGGTGCTGGCGGTGCAGGCGTTTGACCTGGTGAGGATGGCTGCTTGAAGCGATCGCTGGCTGACTGAGCAGAGACGGGCGTAAAATTTGCCAGTTGCGTTGCTTGCGTGACAATTTGCTCCTCTAATGCCTGCACATCATCATCCTGCAACTGAAGTGCTTGCTGCAAGCGGCGGAGCAGTAGACGATCGCTCTCCTGTAAGGGATATTGACGCTGCATTGCTCCCAGCAAAACCTGCTGATAGTGCGCCAGATTAGTTTGGTAGTAGGCTTGCTGACGCTGTTGTTCTGCGAGAAAGGGCGCGATCGCCAGCATGGCAACGTCGCTGTCCTTCAGGCAAAGGGCTTCCTGCAACTCTTGCAAGTCTTGATGTACGCGAGTTGCAGCCTCTTGAGATCGAGTGCTTTCAGCCACGTGCTGCTGATAAAACGCCATCCGTTGGCGGTAGTCTCGCAGCGGTTGCAAAACCTGACGTTCGATCGCAGTCGCGTCTTGCAGAGACAACCCCAAACTGTGCCGCAGATCATGCAGCAGCGATCGTCCAGTCAAAAGCGGAGCGCCTGCCACATCGATCGTATTCGCTGCCACGGATGCCTCTAACACCTTACGGTAACGCGTCTGTGGATGGTGGAGCGGCACTTCAAAGAGGGGCATTTGCGCCGTTTCTTGACTGCCGTTACTTTGAGGCTGCATTGCCGGAGCCGCCAGTTGTAGCTTCTGCGTGGCGTATTGATGCACTTCGGTAGCTGTCAAAAGCCCATTGTCATCGGTATCTGCTGCCCCACTTTCAACACCCTCGACCAGATAGCGCGTGTAAGTCCAAACGTCGAGTTCTGCTGGTGCGATCAGCCGTTGGTATGGATCAGCCGCCGCCAAGATTACCCGTCCCGCTCCACTCAGTTGGGTTAACACAGCCGCTTCTGCTGGAGGTGCTTGGCGCACGGGTCGAAGGTAGGTATCCAGAATCATCACTTGCTGCTTGGCTGGACTCTGGTTCATTGCCTCTTGCACGCCGCTTAAGGGAATCGTCTGCGCTTTGACGATCGCGCCCTGAGCATCCAGTTTTGTACTCGGCGTTGCCCAGTAACACTTACCATCTGCGTCTTGTAGTGTGTAACCACCAAACCAAAAAACAACCTGATCGTCCGGGGTACGCTGTTTAAAGAACAACTCAATGGCTTCCTGCATCTCTGTCAACGGGCGATCGCAAAGGCACTGCACTGTTTGAAACTGAAACTGTGGCTGCTCCAGCAAACCCTTCAGCACCTCCACATCGTTTTGGGCGTCTGGTAGTGGGTCTAAACCCTGTGGATACCGACTTACACCCATTAACAGCGCCACCCTGGACATCTAATTGCTTACCATCTCCTTGCTTTCTTCTCCGTTCGATCGCGGTCACGTTACGCGAAATTCAGGCTTCTAAATTTCAGGCTTTTAAACATTTCGTTGGGTCGGCAATTTCATACAACAAATGCTTTCATCCAGATATGCCATTTAGCCAAAGGTTTGCGGGCATCAAATGAATCTCTGTAAGGATACTGAATCATTTTGCAAATGAAACATTAATTACACGCCTGCATTCTTCATGCTTGGATGGTGTTTTCGGTGATGCAACGGATTCAAACACTAGACTCTAGAGCTTAAACTCGCAGCTAGAGATGAAACTTGTAAAAAGAGCCAGTCTTTGGTCAACGCGTTGTAGCGATGTTCAAATGTATAGCTATAGCCATTCTGGTTAGGACGGGGGGTGCAGGGATAGAATCCCTAGCTGGGGGCATTGCCCCCACACCCCCTTTAATCCCAGTGTCCTAAGTTCTGTGGCGGCAGCGATATCAGCCACAGTCCGATGAGCAAAAAGCTGATCGCTGACCGCTAACCGCTCACCCAAAGCTGTGTTGTACTCAACTGAAAACCGCTGAAAGTGAACGGTTAATCAACCCATGCTGCTAGAAGTTATTGCCACACTACTGCTGGGTGGTCTCCTGTTTCGCTGGGGGATGCGAGTTGGCACGCTCATGCTCCGTAAAGGCGCAACAGCAAATGATTTATTTAAAGGGAAAACGTCCCTTTCGCTTTTATTTTTGGGACTCTACGTTGGGTTGATCTTGCTGGCGTTGAACGTTCCTCAGATGCAGTTTCTGCCCCTAGAGTGGCGCGTCTATGGGATGCGAATCACTTGGACGATTATGCGTGTCGTTCTTTTAGGGTTTTGTGGATTGGCGTATATCGTCAGTTGGCAGACTGCACGGCTACAGGTAGCGGCGGTTGTATTGATTGGGCTGTTGGGTGTCACAGGCTTTAGTACGGCGGAAGCCTACTTTCTGGCTCCCATTTATCGATCGCTGCACGACAACCTCCAGCCCAATGGCATCTTTAAGCAGACCTCCATGAGCAGTTGTGCACCTTCAGCGTTGGCAACAGTGCTGCGGCGTTGGAATATGCCAGCCACCGAATCAGAAGTGGCGCGGTTAGCAGGCACCAGTCGGCTAGGAACGTCAATGCCGCAGTTGATTGTGGCAGCCCGTGAGCTAGGCATGGATGGGCTGGAGCTATCACCCACATGGGAGCAAATGCAGCGGGTCAACCGCCCCGGTGTTTTAGGCGTGTGGTTGGTTGATGGCGGACGAAAATTGCCCCATGCGGTGGCGCTACTGGCAATGAACAGCGAACTGGTCGCGATCGGTGATCCGGCGCGGGGCAAAATCTTCGTTTTGAACCGCAGCCAGTTTAGCGAGATCTGGCGACAGCAGTATGTTCCCATTTTTCAGGCGAGCGATCGCACCATTACACCCGCACAGGCGGCTGACTATTTACAGCGACTTGGTTATTTCAACCCATCCTCACAACAGCTCAGTAACGCTGTACGTCGCTTTCAAACAGCGGTTGGCATTCCAAACACAGGCGACCTTGATACCCAAACAGTGCTGCTGCTGACAGGTTCTTTTTTAGAACGAGTACCAACCCTTTTACCCAATCAGGCAGCAGCGCATTAGTCCTGTCGTCTTGCATGGGCTGATTGTGCTTTACGCCATACGTTACAAGAAGTAATCAAGAGCGTGACACCACAGGCTTAACCGGGTTGAGGAGCTGTAAAGAAACGAGGTCATGGTTTTAGCGTTCAGCAATCATCTTTTCTCTGAGTGCTGAACGCTGATCGCTAAGCCTAGCCTGAATTATTCACGAGGCGTTCAAAAAAAGTAGGGAAGAGAGCTTGAAACGCTTTAGAATCAGGCTCTCTAGCATTTTAAGTGTCCTCATTTTGCCAAGACAGTGTGTGAAACGGAACTGCCCTACGATTTTTATGCCCAGCGTTCGCTCATCGTGCAGTTTTCC
>JBBSHC010000381.1:0-4581 GCA_038253425.1 Leptolyngbyales cyanobacterium
ACATGATCCACGCCTCTGCCCTCTGTCAGCGTCCAGACCGCTTTCTCCCAGTCGGGTGTTGTTTTGTAGTTGATGCCAGTGGCAGCTCCCAACTGCTTTGCCCGCTCCAACTTGGCATCGCTGCTGCTAGTAATGATCACCGTTGCCCCCATCATCCTGGCAAATTGCAGCGCAAAGAGTGACACGCCGCCCGTGCCTTGCAGCAAAACGGTTTCACCCGCTTTTAACTGCCCCTCAGCCACCAGTGCGTTCCAGGCAGTCACCGCTGCACAGGGCAACGTCGCTGCTGCCTCATAGTCAAGGTGATCAGGAATTCTTACGACACCTTCCTCATCAAACACGACGTATTCTGCCAGCACACCATCGATCGCTCCGCCCAGCGCAGACTTCGCTTTTTCGGAAGTGAGTTCGCCTGCCAAAAACGTTTGCATAAAGGCTCCTGCCACGCGATCGCCCACCTGCACCTGTGTCACCCCAGACCCAGCGGCAACCACTTCGCCTGCGCCATCCGACAGCGGCGCGATCGGCTGCATGGCTTTGGCACCATACGATCCCTTTGCTACCAGCAAGTCTCGATAGTTCAACGAGGCTGCGCGCATTTTCACTAAAACCTGCCCTGCTTGCGGCTGCGGTTCTGGTCGTTCTGTCAGCGTCAATGCCTCTAATCCGGGCTGATCACTTCGTAATTCATACGCTTGCATAGAAATTTCCTCACTAGGTTGAAGGCTAAAGGCTAAAAAGCTTTGAGTTTTGAGTTCTGAATTGAGCGGTCAACAGTAAGTGGTCAGCGGTCAGCCTTTCGCCTTGCTTTCCCCGCCCCATCTCCCCCTGCTTTTCACCTCTTTACGAACACCCTCATTCTGAAAGTTTGCTCACCACTTGCCAAGTACGCACAATTTTGTAGAGTACTATCAAAAAGTATCCTGTCTAGACAAGGTGATGCGAAAACGACAGTATGATTGCCGCTATGGTTGTGCGGTTGAAGCGACGCTGGATGTCATTGGCGGACGCTGGAAAGGCGTGATTCTCTTTCATCTGCTTGAAGGCACTAAACGCTTTAATGAACTCCACCGACTCATCGACGGCTGCACTCAGCGGATGTTGACACTGCAATTGCGGGAGCTAGAGCAGGATGGCGTGGTCTTGCGGACTGTTTATGCTGAAGTACCGCCAAAAGTTGAGTATGCACTCACTGACTTTGGTCGCAGTCTGGAGCCGATTTTGCTGCTGATGCGGACATGGGGCGAACAGTATACCAGCAAGCTGATTCAGCAAAAGCAATCCCAGGCAGTCGATCGCACACCTGTAGACTCCACCTCCTGAGCAGACAAGGAATTATTTAGCACTCTACGCGGTTGAGTGCTAAAGTCAATGTGGAGAACTGAGCGAGTAGTTATGGCAAAAATTATTGTCTTCAATGACGAATCGCGGCAGGCATTAGAGCGAGGCGTGAATGCGCTGGCAGATGCCGTTCGCGTGACCCTGGGTCCCAAAGGTCGCAATGTCCTTTTGGAAAAGAAATATGGCGCACCCCAGATTGTGAACGACGGCGTGACGATCGCCAGAGAAATTGAGCTAGAAGATCCCTTAGAAAACACAGGTGCTGCCCTGATTCGGGAAGTTGCCTCCAAGACCAAAGATCTGGCAGGCGACGGCACCACAACGGCAACCGTGCTGGCACAAGCCATGATCCGCGAGGGCATGAAAAACGTTGCTGCTGGGACAAACCCGGTAAGCCTGCGGCGCGGCATTGAAAAAGCCGTGATTAAGTTAGTCGATGAAATTAAGGCAGTTGCAAAGCCCGTAGAAGGTAATGCGATCGCACAGGTTGCCACCGTTTCATCCGGTAACGATGAAGAAGTGGGAGCCATGATCGCCGAAGCGATGGACAAAGTTGGTAAAGATGGCGTGATCACCGTCGAAGAATCCAAATCCCTCAACACCGAGTTGGATTTGGTCGAAGGGATGCAGATCGATCGCGGTTACATCTCGCCTTACTTTGTCACTGACGCAGAACGGATGATTGCCGAGTTAGACAATCCTCTCATTCTGTTTGCCGATAAGAAAATTAGCTCCATCCAGGATCTGATTCCGGTACTGGAGAAAATCGCGCGATCGGGGCAACCCCTGCTCATTATTGCCGAGGACGTAGAAGGTGAAGCGCTGGCAACCCTTGTCGTCAACCGTTTGCGCGGTGTCCTCAATGCAACCGCAATTAAGGCACCTGGCTTTGGCGAACGTCGCAAAGCACTCATGCAAGACATTGCAGTGCTGACGGGCGGGCAAGTTGTTTCCGAAGATATCGGACTCAGCCTGGATACTGTCACCCTCGAAATGCTGGGTAAAGCGCAGAAAATCACAGTCACCAAAGACTCCACCACGATCGTCGCTGGAGAAGAAAACAAAAAGGACATCGACCTGCGCGTTGAGCAAATCCGCAAGGAACTTGCTCGCAGCGACTCCGAATACGACAAAGAAAAACTGCAAGAACGCATTGCGAAGCTAGCAGGCGGTGTTGCTGTCATCAAAGTCGGTGCAGCCACCGAAACGGAACTAAAAAGCCGTAAGCTCCGCATTGAAGATGCCCTCAACGCGACCAAAGCAGCCGTCGAAGAAGGCATTGTTCCCGGTGGCGGCACTACGCTGATTCACCTCATCCCCAAACTGGTTGAGTTTAGCAACAGCTTGAGTGCAGAAGAGCAAGTCGGCGCAAATATCGTCATCAAGGCGCTGGAAGCGCCTCTGCGTCAGATTGCAGACAACTCTGGCGTTGAAGGCACCGTCGTTGTCGAAAAAGTCCGCCACTCTGACTTCAACATCGGCTACAACGCGCTCACAGATGTCTACGAAGACCTGATCGCAGCGGGTATCGTTGACCCTGCCAAGGTTGTACGCTCTGCCATTCAAGATGCAGCGTCGATCGCAGGCATGGTATTGACTACCGAAGCACTGGTTGTCGAGAAGCCTGAGCCTAAAGGCGCTGGCGGTGGCGCTCCCGATATGGGCGGCATGGGCGGCATGGGCGGCATGGGTGGTATGGGCGGCATGGGCGGTATGGGCGGCATGGGCATGATGTAAGCCAACCGCTTTAGAACCATCCCTTTAGAATCCTTCAAAGCAGCTTGTTGACAACAGGCTGCTTTTTTACTGGCACTGATACAGCCATAGACGGATTGGTTAGGACGGGATGTAGGGTGTGAAATCTCCGGCTGGGGGCAAACACCCCCTTCGATTCCAACGTTCTAACCTTTGTGACGACAGCTATAAATGCTGTAAGACCCTCACTTACCGAGCAAAGTTGATTAAATAGGAAAGACACTCACATCGTCATGAGGAACCACCGGATGGTCGAGTCTCGCTTTCCTACTACCACACCCGCAATTGATACGTCACCCGATGACGACTACCTCGACTACTTCTACGACATCCCAGGCAGTATGCCAGGAACGCTCAATATTGAACCTAATGCTGCGCCTCCAGTCATTGTGCTCATCGATTACAACGAAGCAAAAGCCGTTCGTCAAGAAGTAGCCACCCCCGAAGAATGTATCCCTTTTCTAGATAGCGAATCAGTATCCTGGGTTGATGTCAAAGGTCTCGGCAGTGAAGATATCTTACGCCGACTAGGGCATGTCTTTAGCCTGCATCCCCTAGTTCTAGAAGATATTGTCAACGTCCCACAACGTCCCAAAATTGAAGAATATGATGAGCAACTACTCATCATTGCCCGTATGATCACTCTAAAAACATCTGGCAATGGCTTTGTGAGTGAACAAGTGAGTTTAGTTTTAGGGCGGCACTATCTGTTAACTGTGCAGGAAGAACCTGAATATGATTGTTTTGGACCGATTCGCGAACGGGTTCGCACTGGCAAAGGGACCATTCGTAAGCAGGGTGCAGACTATTTGGCGTATGCCTTATTGGATGCCATCATTGATGGTTTTTTCCCAGTTTTAGAAGAATATGGCGAAAAAATTGAAGAGTTAGAAGATGAAGTGGTTGCAAACCCGTCTCGTCAAACCCTAGAGAAAATTCATGCAATCAAACGTGAATTGTTAGGATTACGACGTGCCATTTGGCCTCAACGCGATGCCATTAATGCACTCATCCGTGATGGCAGCGATTTAATCAGTCATGATGTCCATATTTACCTCCGAGATTGCTACGACCATGCTATTCAGGTGCTAGATATGGTCGAAACTTATCGAGAACTGGCAGCCAGCCTGATGGATGTCTACCTCTCTTCAGTGAGCAATAAGATGAATGAAATCATGAAGCTGTTAACCGTGATTTCATCAATTTTCATCCCGCTTACATTTATTGCTGGGGTCTACGGCATGAACTTTGATCCAGCAAAATCTCCCTACAATATGCCTGAACTCGATTGGTACTGGGGTTACCCATTGTGTTGGTTACTCATGTTAACAACAGCCGGCTTCCTCGTTTACTTTTTCTGGCGGCGAGGCTGGTTTGAAAACTTTTCAACTATTGAAGACGAAGCCAAAGCTGCTAGTAAAAAAGCATCCAGTAAGAAGTCCTTCAACTTTTTCATGCGCCGATGAATCTCGTCGATCCAATCAT
>JBBSHC010000382.1:0-4579 GCA_038253425.1 Leptolyngbyales cyanobacterium
ACTGGTAAAAGCAGGTAAGTTTAAGCTAGAAGACCTGACGCTGCCTGTAGTGATGCAATACCTGAAGGACAATCCTGCCGACCTGGATGTGTATCTTCCTCGCAATAACCGCTTTGTCTTCTTTCAAACCACAGGTGGGGTTCCGGCAACGGGAAGTTTGGGCGTACCTGTAACGGCAGAACGCTCGATCGCCACCGATAAAACGCAGTTTCCACCAGGTGCGCTGGCGCTGATTCAAACACAACTGCCCCATCTCAACGCGATCGGTCAACTTGAACCGCGCCTGGTGAATCACTATGTGCTAGACCAGGATACAGGCGGCGCAATCAAAGGTGCTGGACGGGTAGACATTTTTATGGGAACAGGCAAAGCAGCGGGCGATCGAGCTGGGTTAGTGAATGCCCCTGGCTACCTTTACTACTTGTTGCTTAAATAAAGCGGCATCGCGTAAGGAAGTGCAAGGTAAAAGGCAAAAGGCAAAAGGCAAAAGGCAAAAGGCAAAAGGTAAAAGGCAAAAGTGATTCAGAAGGCTCTGGCGTTGCGTTTGCTTTTCAACTTAAAACTCAAAACTCTGCAAATCGCCGACTGCTGATAGCTCTCTTCTGCACGTGACACTTTCACTTCTGTCCACTGAGAAGCAAGCACTCGTTAGTCTAGAATGACTTTCTGGGCATTCTAAGTAAACCTGAATCGTCGTCCACATCATTGTTGACAAAGCGCGAATGAACCCGGAACTCAGCCCCACTGACCGTCAAACACAGCCACCTGCTCCGCCACCTTTGGCAGGCACAAAGCGTGCATCTGTAGACCCGATCGCTCAGCCAGAAGCCGTAAGCGCCGATGGGGATGATGCGTCTTACGCCAAAGCTGCCACGCTGATGATGGATCTACCATCCATTCCAGCAGAAAATATCAGTGTCGAAACCCTGACAGAGCCACCGAAATACATTCAGGGGGTTGTGCAGGGGCAGCGAGCCTTGTTGATTACCAATCTGCCGGACGAGTCACAAACCCTGACGCAGCCACAAATGGTTTGGACGATCGGACGCAATCGCGATGCCGCAATCCCCCTCAAAGACCGTGCGATGTCTCGTCGCCATGCTGTAATTCTTTACTTACAGAATGTTGGCTTTCAGTTGATTGATCTGAACAGTATGAACGGTTCGTTTGTGAATGGAGAACGGCTGCAACAACGCCATATGCTCAAGGACGGCGACCGGATTCGTGTGGGCAGTATCAATTTCACGTTTTATGTGAGCCACCGATCGCGTACGTTAGATGCCATTCATCCCGAAGTGCTTTCTCGTTTCGATGCTGCTGAGTCGCGTTCGGCAGACTTTATGGATTACGCCGAGTTAGAAGACCCAGAGGTAGTCTTTAGAACGAGGACATAGAGGGTGAAAGTGAGTGGCTAAAAAAGTGAGCGGCTAAAACTGCCTGCTCCAGTCGTGCCAGCGCTCAATCACAACCTTAGTCTGCGTGAAAAACTCAACTGCCTGGTGTCCTTGCGCGTGTAAATCACCGAAGAAGCTGTCTTTCCAGCCACTGAAGGGGAAGAATGCCATTGGTGCTGCCACGCCAATATTGATACCGATATTTCCAGCTTCAGCTTCGTAACGAAATTTGCGGGCGGCGGCTCCGCTGCTGGTAAACAGGCACGCCATATTGCCGTATTGACCACGGTTGATGAGCGCGATCGCATCATCGATTGTTTCGAGATGAATGAGGCTCAGCACGGGACCAAAGATCTCAGTGCGCGCAATTTCACCCGTTGGGTCAACATTTTGTAAAAGGGTCGGACGCACAAAATAGCCTTTTTCGTAGCGCGAAATCTTGGCTTGGCGACCGTCAACCAGAATCGTTGCGCCTTCGTCAGCTCCTTTTTGAATGAGTCCTTCAATGCGGGTTTGACTTTGGGCATTGATCACCGGACCCATTTGCACACCCTGGTCTAACCCATAGCCAACCACACGAGACTGAGCGGCTTCGGCGATCGCATCTGTAAACGTATGCCGTGCCTCTCCCACCGTTAAAGCGATCGAGGCGGCAAGGCAACGCTGTCCGGCACAGCCAAAGGCACTATCAGCCATGATGCGCGTAGTCATTGTCATGTCGGCATCGGGCAGCACAATGACTGGATTTTTGGCTCCACCCTGACATTGAGCGCGTTTACCGTTAGCAGCGGCGCGGCTGTAAACATACTTTGCAACAGGTGTAGACCCAACAAAGCTAATCGCGCGGATTAAAGGATGATCTAAAAGTGCATCGACGACCGTTTTGTTGCCGTTGATCAGATTGACAACACCGGGTGGTAGCCCTGTTTGCTCTAGCAAGTGCATTACCTTTTGCATGGTCAATGGCACTCGCTCAGACGGTTTGATGAGGGCAGTATTGCCACACGCGATCGCGTAGGGTAAGAACCAGAAGGGAATCATACCGGGAAAGTTGAACGGTGCAATGATAGCAGTGACACCAAGGGGTTGACGGATCATGCTTTCGTCGATGCCTCTGGCGATGTCTTCAGAGTTATAGCCCTGCATCATGAGCGGTATACCGCAGGCAACTTCTACGTTTTCGATCGCGCGTCGGAGTTCCCCCTTCGATTCTGCTAACGTCTTGCCACACTCCTGGGTGATGGTCTGTGCTAGATCATCTAGATGCTCATCCATTAATACTTTGAGCTTAAACAGAGGCTGAATGCGATCGGTTGCTGGTGTGCGTCGCCAGAGTTTAAACGCAGCAGCGGCAGCTTGAACCGCCTGATCAACCTCATTGGCAGACGATAGCGGCACCGTTGCCAATCGCTCAGTTGTTGCTGGATTGGTTACATCCAGATAGTCTGTAGCCGTAGACGGACACCATACCCCATTGATGTAATTCTGTAGAACTGTTGTCATCGCGATCGCGCCACCCTGTAACAAAATTGTCCGTTCCTACACCGCCCGCTGTTTGGAGTAGAACATCCGGTTAACCAAATAAATGCCCCACCATTTAAACCAACAGTTTTTAAAGGCTGTCAGCCGTCAGCGCTCAGCTTTCAGCATTACGCAGTTCAGTCTCATTATGTCTAATGTCTCCTATTGACCCGGCAATATTTGTTACTACACAGCTACGACAACTCTGGGATGGTGCTTCGACTGCGCTCAGCACTCTAAAAGCGGTGGTTTGAGCGGAGTCGAAAACCGTCTACAAGCGTCAAGTCTTTTGTTGCCAGGTCATTCAACGTGTCTACTAGCAGCGATGTCAGGGCTAAAAATGTGGCTGCCTGACGTAGTAATCTGCTTGCTTTTGATCAACCTGGAGCTATTACCTGCGGCAAAATTACTTGCGGCAATTCATTCCTCTCCCTATTCAATGGTCTCGCCTTCAATTAATTGGGGTTACAACGTGCAGCCTCTCTGCCAGTGCAGACTATGAGTTTACTCAAATTATTGGCTGAGAACCAAATCCAAACGTTTTTGAGCGGTAGTAAGCGTTTCAAAGGGAGTGCCCTGACCGAGAAGCGTTGCCTCGATCGCTCGTCCTAACTGCTCTGAGATCCGGTTATAGCCTCGAAAAATGGGGCGCGATCGCCCGTAGGTCGCCTGCGACAAAAAGACATCGACGGCAGGCTGCTGCGCTTTGTATGCCTGATAAGCATTACTCTCACGTGCGTGCTGAGTCACTGGTAAATAGCCTGTACCGATCGCCCACTGCGTTTGAAACGACTCACTCAAGACATACTCGGCAAAGGTCAGCGCTGCTTTTTCTCGTGCCGCTGTAGTTTTAAGCATGAACAGGTTTTCACCCCCGATCGCGGTTGCCTGTGTTACCTGGGCGGGAATCGGCAACACGCCAAAATCGACACCCGTTTTCTGCAACTGTCCCAGTGTCCACGGACCCGATAGCTGCATCGCCACTTTGCCAGCCAGAAAGCCATCGAGTTCATATCCCCGCTCTGGGGACGATAGCACTGCGGAGCCATCATCGATCAGGTCACGCCAAAGCTGAAGTGCCGCGATCGCGCCCGGACTGGCTAAGCGAATAGTAGCGATCGGCATGGGATTTTGTTCTGCCTTGCTGGCTCCCGACTCCCGACTCCCGACTCCTGACGCTTGCCTTTTTTCCGGCTCTACCGACACTAAATCACCGCCACCACTCCACATAAACGGTAACCACATGAACACAGTCCATTCCCCTTTCCCCAACGGGAGTAAGATGCCATGCTGATCAATGCGTCCGTCGCCATCTGTATCACGGGTCAGTTGATGGGCGACCTGGCGAAACTCCTCCCAGGTTTTTGGCAACGCCGTAATGCCTGCTGCCTTGAACAAGCTGGGGCAATAGAAGATACCAACATTATTGGTGCCAAAGGGAATCGACCAGATATGATCTTCCAACGTCATACTGTCGAACAGTACGGGGTCAAGCTGGCTGCGAAGACGCGAATCTAGCCAGTCGTCTAGAGGACGCAAAGCATCGAGTTCCACAAGCTGCCCAGTGAGCAAGGGGGAATACCACAGCAGGTCGGGCACGGCATTGCCCACGATCGCTGCGAGAATTTTGGGCAACTGCTGGTCACTCTGCCCTACATAAAGCG
>JBBSHC010000383.1:0-4575 GCA_038253425.1 Leptolyngbyales cyanobacterium
ATCGGCAAGGTATCATTCACTGCTAACGCCGGAGCATCCCGTAATGCCAGCACTGTAAACGCAACCAACGTTCCCAGTAACGTAGCACCGATCGCTTGATGGCAAACCGTCAATGGTTCCACCTGTAGCCTCAGCTTAAACGTTGCAACTCCTAGCAAAATTTGAAGGATGACTAAGCCACCCGCTATATTTGCCAAGCGTCGCAGTGTGGGATGTAAGGCAGGTGTTCGCCATGCCAAAACTACAAGCGTTAGGGTTACCAAAGTTGGCGGCACTACACCCACGATATGGCTGTGCATCACCAAACAAAGCCCAGAGGCATTGAGACATTGGTGTAGCGCCCAGCGAGAGGCAACTAACGCGCCCAGAATGCTTTGCAGATAGACTAAAATCGCTGCTGTCAAGGCGACCCAGGGCAGTTTGCCAGCCGTACCCATCCCTTGATGTGGCATCAGGGCAACACCGATCGCCAGGAGCGTGACAAAAAACAGGAGCGCTGTTCCTAAATGTGCTGTCACAATGTCAAACCGGAGTAACTCGGTTACGGTCAAGCCGCCTAAAATGCCCTGAAAAATCACCAGTCCTAATGCGAGGGTTGTTGCCCAAGGCGTCCAATAGGGAAGTGAGCGGCGTAACCACCAGGCAAGTGCGGCAAGCGCGATCGCAAAGATTCCCATTGATGATGCCGTTAGACGGTGAAACCACTCCAGAAAAACCTGAAAGTTCATCTGCTGCCGAGGCACTAATTCACCATAGCAAAGCGGCCAGTCAGGGCAAGCCAACCCTGCATTCATCACCCGCGTTGCACTGCCCAGCGCCATGAGGAAAAGAGTTTCTGCTGCCATTGCCAGAGCAAAGCGGCTAATCCGTAAGTGAGGGCGAGATGGCTCAGTTGTAGATGGGTAGAAGCTTACATCAACCATCGCTTATCCTTCGTCGAAGAAAATTAAATTGAGTGAGATAGAGGGTGTATCGCTCATCTCAAACCTAGCACTCCTAGCGGAAAGCAGGTTTTGTTTAACGTTCGCTATTACTTTAATCACCATACGGCTGTTGCACAGTACCCTTTGGAATTTCTTCGGATTACACGTTTTTTGCAGTATCACGCGTTGCAAACGCGATCGCTAATGCTTTGAGCTCAAGTTATTTAGTGCATTGATTTTGCTTTGATCTGACACGTTTGTCCGTCTGTCTCTAGCTAGACTGTTTCCAAAGAAACCGCACTCTTGGTCGCTAAAAGGCTTAATTTGGCAAGATAGACAGAAACACTTGCAGCGATCCTGAAGAAATTCATAAGGATAGCCAATCATTGCCCCGTTTCTCGAAGGGCTGTTCTACCTTGTAAGGTAAGGCAGGTCTGTAAAAAGGCGACTTGCTTCTTTAAAATCAGTTCATTTGAGATCCATTCTGTTCATCTCGACTTTGCTTACCTCGACGATCAACGTTTTAGGCGGATCTAAGCTGTGAATATTCCAAGCTCCATTACAACGATGCTAGCTGGCATTCTGTTAACCCTGATTAGTATTTGGGTTGGTCAGAACCACGGTCTGATGCCAGTCCAAGCTTCTGAAGAAGCCCCGCTGATTGATGGGCTGTTCAACACAATGATGACGATCGGCACGGGACTCTTTCTGCTGGTGCTGGGCATCATTGTGTTTGCAGCCTTCAAGTTTCGCCAGCAGCCCGGTGATGAAACAGATGGCTCACCTGTACATGGCAACATTCCACTAGAAATTCTTTGGACCTCTATTCCGGCTGTCATTGTTTTAGGCTTGTCAATCTATAGCTTTGAGGTTTATACCCAGATTGGGGGCTTAAACCCGATGGAACACTCGGTCGCCCACGGACACCCAACCCATCAAATGGCAAAAATGCCTGGTGCCGCGATCGCTGCAACTTTGGTCGCTGATCAAGCCAATCCGACTCTGGTCGCAGATGCCGCTTCAAGCATTGCGCCCGAGGCTGAGAAGGCGATCCCAGGTGGCGTGACTCAAAATGACGATGGTTCTAAAACGTCCGCGACTCCCGGTGTTGGCTCTATGCCGGACAAGACAGGGCAGGCGAAAGAGTTTGTGGTGCAGGCAAATGGCTTGCAGTACGCCTGGATTTTCACCTACCCTGATAGCGGTGTCGTTGCAGGCGAACTACATGTGCCCGTGGGTCGCGAGGTTCTGCTTAACATCTCTGCCAGCGACGTCCTTCATGCCTTTTGGGTGCCAGAATTTCGGCTGAAACAGGATGCAGTTCCCGGTCAGCCAACAGAACTGCGGTTTACGCCTAGTCGTGTCGGTGAATATCCAGTCATTTGTGCCGAACTCTGTGGTCCTTATCACGGTGCTATGCGAACCAAAGTGATTGCTGAGTCACCTGCTGACTTTAATACCTGGCTTGAGGAACAGAAGGTTGCCAGCGCCACCGGCTTGGATGAAACGATCGCCCTTAGCCCTACTGAAAAATCTCCAGAACAGTTTTTGGCTCCCCACGCTGACAGAATGGGTATCCAACCAGCTCTGCTCAAGCAACTGCATTCTGAGTCGGTGCATCGTCACGCTGCTAGCTAAGCGGTGTTCATCCAAACTCGTTCACGATCACTCATCTGCAAATAAGCAATTAGCGCCTAGCTGATAGCAATGGACTTAATTTCTATGACCCAAGCACAGCTACAAGAGACTGCCAATATTAGTGCCCACGGTTCTGAACCCAGCGGTGCTAATTGGCGAACCTATTTCAGCTTCAGTACAGACCATAAAGTAATTGGGATTCAATACCTGGTTACAACGTTCGTTTTCTACCTGATTGGTGGTGCCCTTGCCACTGCCGTTCGCACTGAACTCGCAACACCCGAAGTGGATTTCGTCAGCCGTGAGGTTTACAACGGTCTGTTTACCGTTCACGCAACGGTCATGATTTTTCTATGGATTGTGCCTGCCACTACGGGTGGCTTCGGCAACTACCTGATACCGCTGCTGATTGGCGCACGGGACATGGCGTTTCCCAGGTTAAATGCCCTTGCCTTTTGGATGATTCCCCCCGCTGGCATTCTGCTGCTCAGCAGTTTCTTTGTCGGTGCCCCTGGTGCTGGTTGGACATCCTACCCACCCTTGAGCATTGTTTCACCGAAAGCGGGCGAAGCCATCTGGATTCTCAGCGTCTTAATTTTAGGCACCTCTTCTATCCTGGCAGCCGTAAACTTCATTGCCACGATTTTTAAGATGCGCGTTGAAGGCATGGGCTTTAACCAGATGCCGTTGTTCTGCTGGGCGATGTTGGCAACGTCAACACTGGCATTGGTAGCTACGCCTGTCCTTGCTGGAGCGCTGATTCTCCTGTCTTTCGATCTGCTGGTGGGGACGGCATTCTTCAACCCGACGGGGGGAGGCAATCCTATTGTTTACCAGCATATGTTCTGGTTTTACTCCCATCCAGCGGTTTACATTATGATTCTGCCTGTGTTTGGCATGATCTCCGAGATTTTGCCAGTACACGCCCGTAAGCCAATTTTTGGCTACAAAGCGATCGCTTACTCTAGCCTCGCAATTTGCTTTTTGGGGCTGATTGTGTGGGCACACCATATGTTTACGAGCGGTACCCCACCATGGCTACGAATGTTTTTCATGATCACCACAATGGTGATTGCTGTGCCTACGGGCATTAAAGTCTTTAGCTGGTTAGCTACCATCTGGGGCGGCAAACTGCGGTTAAATAGCGCGATGCTGTTTGCGCTAGGTTTTCTGTCGATGTTCGTGATTGGTGGCATTAGCGGTGTCATGGTGGCGGCAGTGCCTTTTGACATTCACGTTCACGACACCTATTTCATCGTGGCGCACATCCACTATGTGTTGTTTGGTGGTAGCGTGTTTGGTCTTTATGCGGGGTTCTACCACTGGTTCCCAAAAATGACGGGACGGATGCTCAATGAAACCTGGGGAAAGGTTCATTTTTGGCTCAATCTGATTGGCTTTAACCTGGCATTTCTGCCCATGCATAAGCTAGGGCTAGAGGGTATGAACCGCCGGATTGCTGAATATGAACCACGTTTTGCAACGCTGAATCTGATTTGCTCGATCGGTGCTTATATTCTGGCAGTATCGACAATCCCCTTCATTGTGAATGTTATTTGGAGTTGGATGTATGGTCCTAAAGCGGGTGACAATCCGTGGAAGGGACTGACTCTAGAGTGGATGACGAGTTCACCGCCCCCAGTGGAAAACTTTGAGGCTGATCCGGTTCTAGCAACGGGTCCTTACGATTACGGTTTCGGCGATCGTGCTACCCCAGTCGATGTACCTTTCTCTGATTCCAGAGATCCGGCGCTTGCTGCGGGTCCAAATTCGGCGCTTCGGGCTGATCCCGATCCAGCAGTGGCTGTCTCGCCGGACGATCGCTAATGTGACTAAGTAAGAAGATGTTAGTGGTTAGAAGCACACATTTAACCACTAACAACCGACAACTACCTACCCTACCTTTTACCTATGACAGGCTCCACTCTTGATTCCGCTAAAGCTGCTCTTAACTATCATCAGGCGGAGGTTGCAGCCCCCCATGCGGAACATCACGACCACCGCATCTTCGGCA
>JBBSHC010000384.1:0-4575 GCA_038253425.1 Leptolyngbyales cyanobacterium
AACTTTAGCAACCAAAGGTTGGAGAGCATATGCCGCGTTCAAAGCCAGATAATAGTCAACCAAATGATCCTGTTTTGTGGTGGGATAGTTTACCTTTGGAGAGCGCTACACCATTAGAAGCATCTACACCGTTAGAAGCATCTATGCCGTTAAACTCTAAAGCGGTAGTGAAGCCGACAGTGCAGAGACATAATGCACCTGCTCAGAGTTCAACGTTGGATACGACAGTAATGTCAGTACCAATGGTCGTTGATGAAGGATTGATTGCCTATCCAGATAATGCTAATGCACCCATGCGAGAAGTGTTAGTTGAGCGCACGACTCCTTTACCCGAACTGCCAATCCATCAGCCGCCAACCCTACCTGCAACAATCTCCGAAATAGAAACAGTCCAGTTGTTGGAGGAACGTTTAGTTGTCGATCGCAAAAAACGCAAAGTTGGTGAGGTAGTGGTTCGCAAAGTTATTGAGACACAAATCATCGAAGTTCCAGTACGGCGCGAACTGCTCATCGTTGAGCAAATTAGCCCAGAACATAAACAGCTTGCTTCCATTGATTTGGGAGAACCAGAACGAACAGGCTTTGCATCCACTGATTCAATTAATACTGATGCAATTAGCTTAGAACCAGAAAAAGCAGTCAGTGCTGAATTTCCATCGGTGAAAGAGGCAAGTCAATTTTTAGCCACGATCGCTGCGGGTCAACCTGGGTTAGGGCGGCAGAAAGTGCAGCTTAGGATTGTTGTGGAAAATGCCGAATCACAGCAGGTTTACCAGCAATGGTTAGACCGTTATCGCACTAACTACTAGTTTTTGGCTGATTAAAGCTTTCTGAAATAATTAAAGTATGACAAAAGTCTGCGACAGCGGACTCATTTCAGTTCACTGTTGTCAAAGACTTAAATTTATCCTAAGGAACGCGGATTGAATAAGGTGCAATTCCTTCTGTAGGGACGTTCCATGGAACGTCCTACAGAAGGGAAATGTTTCAGATTAATTAATCCACGATTCTAAGGTTCGTCACGACCATGAACACTGGCGGGAGGGCTAGTTGCTTCAACGGCTGTAAAAGGCTCAAGGATTTTGTAGGTGTGAGCAGCGCCTTGAGGAACAACCCAAGAGTGACCAGGTGAAAGTAGGACGACTTGACCTTCCAGGTGAAGTTCTGCTCGACCGTTGATGACATAGCCCACCGTTTCGTACTCTCGTTTTGCTTCGGGTTTTGGTTCTCCCGGTTGTTCGTTTTCCCAAAGCCGCATCGAAACATGCTTGCCGGAAGCAAGGTATTTCTGCCCCATGCTGCCGTGGGGTGAAGTAGAACTATCGACTTTGATTACACTGGTATCTGACATAAAAATCCTTTGCCGTTGCGGTAATGAGAACTTTGAGTGCTTGCCTACGGAGGCAGCGCGTAAGGAAATGCATTGGGATGGCGGCAAGAAGGCGATCGCGCCATCAAGCTTTACTTAACTTGATGCGTTTCCTTGTTTACTAACCCTTCGTGAGAGTGATCCAAACGTAGTTCGCCATCGGGTTCTGTGCGCTTCCAAAAGGGCGTTTCTTTGCCTACCGGACCTTTTGCCGGAGTAACGCCACCATCTGCTAACCAGAGCGCGCCCGTTACATAACTGGCTTCGTCGGAGGCGAGGAACGCATAAACATTAGCGATCTCTTCAGGCGTACCACGGCGTGCCATTGGGGTAGCAGTCACTAGCATCTGCTCCATCTTTTTATCCATTGGTCCAGTTTCTTTATGCGTCCAGGCAGTATCGATCGCTCCCGGACAGACACAATTTGCTCGAATGCCGTACTTCGCTTGCTCCACTGCAACGCCCATCATGAAGGAATGCATCCAGCCTTTAGTACCGCCATAGGGAGCGTTCTGTGCCAAGCCATTAAACCCAGCTTCAGATCCGGCTGAAACAATGTTGCCGTTGGTCTTGCGAAGGTGAGGAATCGCGTATTTGGTCATTAAAAACGCCGATCGCAGGTTCATGCGAAGGGTGCGATCGAAGTCTTCGACGGGGTAATCCTGTATTTCTGCCGTGGTTAAGAAAACACCCGCATTGTTAACCAGAATATCCAGCTTGCCATAGGTAGTGATTGCTATCTGCACACATCTTTGAGCAGCAGCATCCTCTGCTACGTCACCCGCACAAGCAATGGCGATGCCACCGTACTGGTTAATCGCTTGAGCAACCGCTTCGATCGGATCGCCGGGTAGGCCGTTGACGACTACACTGGCTCCCTCCTTTGCAAACTTGTGCGCGATCGCTTCACCAATGCCTGTGCCTGCCCCAGTGACGATCGCAACTTTATGTTCTAATCGCTGCCCACGCATGATTCAGCTTTCCTCTTATGCATCTTCCCTTAAGGGTCATGCTGATGCCAAAGGCTAACGTCTGTCTTGAGTAGAGTTTGCCTTCACGTTAGCGATGCTGCTCATGTATTGATGATCACCAAGCTGCTGCTACCAAACTGTTCAGCCATCCGGTAGATAAAGCAAAAGAGGCGGTTCCCCTATGCTTACTTCCGGTGGCAAGAGTTCGCATAGCAGTGCGCTGCAATGTCTTGCGCCAACTTAGATCACAGATCGACAAATGACAGTTGTGCAAAAAATGGTTAGGAGATTCAGCTTGTGATTGTTCACCCAACCCAGAATGGTTGGCAGGTTATTTACCACCGTGCTCACGCTCAACTTGCTGCCCAACTTGCTGGACAATGGCGGCGTAAAGATGCTCCACCACGGCTTTATGAGACTCTCGCTGCGATCTCTCATCACGACGATTTAGAAAAAGAGTGGGAGGAGAAGAGCATCACCGAGGTGGGAACACCCAAAGACTTTACGATGGATACCGAGACCTCCTATGAACTGCTACGCAAGCATTTAGAGAGTTCGCTGTATCGAGGGCGCTGGATTGCCTTGCTTACCTCAATGCACATGAGCCGACTCAACAGCAGTCAACGTGGCAAAGCGGCTGAAGCAGATGCTTTTCTAGACGAGCAAAAAGATAACCAGGTACGCTGGCTCAAAGAGTTAGACGTTTCGCAAGCGGAGGCGGATAGTGCGTATGCCTTTATGCAATGGTGCGATCGCTTGTCCTTAATTCTATGCCAACATGAATTGCCGATGGACGAACGAGCGCTCGAAATTAGCAAGGGACCAGACGGACAGCGGTATGACATTATTCAGCACAGCAATGGCTTAGTAACAGTGACACCCTGGTGTTTTGAGGACGATCGCTTTACCGTTAACGTCGAAGCCTCTTCGCTCTCACAGGTGAAGTTTGACGATAATGCCAGTTTGGTGGCAGCGCTCAAACAAGCCCCCCGCAAGTTGCTGGAGTGGACATTCATCAACGAAGACGGTAGCGAAATCCAGCACGATCCGCTCAGTTGAGACGGAAAACATAAATCTATGTCTACGCAATTATTACCGCCTGCATTCACTGACCTTCTAACCGCAGCACAAACACCAGAGGCGCTTTTTTTCGGGTTGATACCTGCCCTAGGGAAGTTTTTGGCGTGCGATCGCTGTTTTTTATATCTGCGTGAACCAGAGACGCGCTGGGGCAGAGTGCCCTTCTACTGGGTGCGTGGTGCTGCTATTCCCGTTGTTTACGACCCGCTTTGGAAGCTGGAACCAGACAACCTGGCGGAGCAAGATCCCATGTTTGCCGCTGCCCTGCGTACTGAGCCATCACTTTATATTGACGATGTGGAAACGACGAATCCGCAGATACTCAATCAACAGTTTGAGCGTGAAAACTTTGGGCATCGGGCGTTAATTCACGGTCATTTGTGCCATGAGGGGCAACTGTGGGGTGTTTTGCAGCCTTGTGTCCTCGATCGCCCCAGAGTTTGGACAACGGTTGAACAGCAAACGATCGAGCAGATTCTAACTGCGATCGTGCCTGCTGCCGTCGAATATGTAAAAGCGGCGCGATTGGAAGCAGCAAACTGAAACCAGCCAAGCATTCACTTGTCAAACAAACTTAGCTTCTGTAGAAAACAATTTTTCAACCGTTCTCAAGCTGCTTTTCGTTTAGAGCAGCGAGCAGTGGATTGTTATTTGTCTCTACCGCTTCAAACCTAACTTTAAGAGGATGAAACAGCCTACTTTTTGTCTTACTTTTTAGGCATCAATGTTTGTGCTGTATTAATTTACATCTTTTTACTGATCATGAATCCAGTTTATCTTTGGCTTGGTGTTTTGCTCAGTCTAGTTGGCTACTGGGCGTTGATTACTTTCCTGTTTTAACGTTCGCGCAACCGTTTAAATTCACTACTAATTGCTTTCTCTTGCGGCGATGTAAATGCCTCACAGAAGATATGGCGAACGAAGTCTTTCTAAAAAAGAGAGATAGGAGGGACGCAAAAAAAGCAGCGATCGTTAATGTTTTTACATTCGTATCGCTGCTTTGTGATCACTAGGAATTGCTTGAGAATTGCTTGCAAATCTACCGATGACCCATCCATTTGGCAGCGATCGCGCCTAAGGCTGCACCCACCATTGGGTTACTCAAAAACTTCACCAGCGCTGGTTGATCAGCTAGCACATTGTGGAATACATCGG
>JBBSHC010000385.1:0-4570 GCA_038253425.1 Leptolyngbyales cyanobacterium
CAGCATGAAGGCTCGAAACTTGAAGCTAGACGTGTTTGGCTGCATTAGTTGTCGCTGCATTCAGTACGGCAGTTTTTGCTCACATGTTCTTAGTAGTCAAGACTCGATCGCCCTCTCGCAAACCCGGTGGCAATGGTTCATGACAAAGCTGATGCATCTCGCGGATGCGTTCAAACAGCCAGGGCTGGCTTTGACGATAGTACGGGATGAGTGCAAGTGGACTGAGAAGCGCCGCCGCTGCCAGATCAGCAACGCTAAACTGATTGCCAATGAGGTAAGTGCTGGCTTGCCAACGCTGGGCTAAAGCTTCCAGGGCAAGCGCTAACCGTTGCCGTGCCAGCTCTACAGCCGCTGCATTCATATCGTACTGCCAGCGTACAACCTGGATGACCAGTTGACTCGAAAGCGATGGATCAATTTGTTTACCTTCGCCACGACGAAAATCGTAGTACACAAAGCGAGTCGCGGTGCCAATACTTTCGTCTAGCCAATCTTCTAACAGTTCTGCTTCGGTTTGAAGGGCAGCATCAGCTAAAAACAAAGGCGGCTCCGGCTGGTAGTGTTCTAAAAAGCGCAGAATTTTTGTCGAGTCAGCGATCGCGGTGGGCTGCCCCTCAAGTTCAGGCAACAATACAGGCACTGTTTTCAACCCAGTCAACGGCTTGAGTTTGAAGACATGCGCTCCAGGCGTCAGATTCTCTACCGTATAGGAAAGTTGTTTGTAGCCCAACGCTAACCGAGCTTTGCGGCAGTAATGAGAGGTGCTGAATTGCAGTAGTCGCATATAGAACAAGCTATGTTTTGGGTAGTGTAGCGGTGCTTGTGGTTATGAGGCGATCGCATTCCAATCTCTTAGCATTGGGTTTTATGCGTTAATTCAATTGATAGGATGTGCGATCGTACTCAACCTGAAGGCGCGATCTTAACGTTGCCCATTATCTGCCATAGATCGCCTCTGATACTCACAGACAACCTCTTGGCAGTCGGTGTGCATGGGCGTTGTTAGCCATGCCGTTTGTAAGGTCTGGGGCTATTCTGATCGGTTCTATTTCAAAGAATTGATAAAATATCAAGATGGAACCTAGAGGTTAAAGACTTATGCTGAAGGACTCCCCAATTATTAGCGTGTCTCCTGAAATTATGGGCGGTACTCCAGTTTTTACTGGTACTAGAGTTCCTGCACAGACGCTTCTGGATTATCTCAAAGCAGGAGAATCGATCGACGACTTTTTAGATGGATTTCCAACTGTGACCCGAGAGCAGGTCATCGCTTTACTGGAAGAGGCTGGAAAACAGGTTATTGGCATGGCAGCATAGCATAAAGCTTCTGTTGGATGAGTGTATTGATCGCAAATTTGCCAAAGAGTTTACTGGCTACGAGGTGAAAACGGTTCCTCAAATGGGATGGGCAGGTGTAAAAAACGGTCAACTCCTTACCCTTGCATAAGCAGAATTTGATGTTTTCATCACAGTTGATCGCAACTTATCATTTCAACAGAGTTTGCCGCAGTTTGATATGGCGGTGATTGTCTTACAAGCACCATCTAACCGTTTAGCGGATCTCAAGCCTCTAGCGCAGTTAGTTTTAGCGATTTTACCTACCGCAGTCAAAGGACAAGCTGTGATAATCAGTGCATGAAAGTAGAGATAAGCACTGCCACACGTTTAGGTAGTTGATTCTAATCAAGACGAAAATCCGTGTACCAATTGTCATTGTGTACATAAACATAGACATCTGTTGGAGTACGATCTCCAAAAGGATTTTGGGCACGCTGGTTTGCGTTGACTGTATATTTAAAGCAACGATCTGTCAAACCTGGCACACTTCTCACGGCAGTTTGACCAGATTGAGCATGGACAGTGATGCTGTGCTTAAAGCAAAACAGAGCTTAGCTTACCACCTTCGCTTGGAAGGGCAAGGGTGCGATCGTCATTTATGCGCTGCTGCTGCTCTTTAATGCGTCTCGGATAGACGGGAATGAGGTTGGGGATGCTGGGAAATGAGGTTTGGATACGGGTCAATGAGTTGTGGAGAGTCATTCATGAGTATAGAAATGCCTGTGAATGAGTCTTTGATGGGGGTGAATGAGTCCTGGATGGTCGAAAATGAGCCATCGGAGGTTCATTCAAGGGTCTCACAGCCTCATTGATGCGTGTTGCTTACCTGATTTATGAGTCTTTTATAGGCTTAAATGAGTCTTTTTTGCTCATGTCGCACCTGCGAGGGCATTGCTATAACTGCCGTCTTCCACAAAGGCTGCGCTGTAGAGGCAAATAAACAGATACTTGGTACGCTCTGGCATCATCTGAGACGGTGTGAGGCGACAGACTGATGCTCTAGCGATCGCGGTTGCCTCGATCGCCAAGGAACGCTGCTCAATCATGATCGGCATGACTGATGCTGCACCCTTCGCCGACTAGCAATAGAGGGCGAAGGGTGCAGCGCTTTTAGAGAGGCTGCGAGTGGAGTGATCGCACGTACAATAGCGCGATCGTGCGTTTGAATACAGCTTAAATTATGGTGATTTTCTACGATCGTTCTGCGGTGAAAAGGGGCATCTTTAACTATCGTCTACCTGTTTTTCAAAAAACTTCTATAGACAAATTAGCGAAACCTGAACAGGGATACGTTCCCTAACCTTCATGCTGTTTGCCTTTTTGATCATGTCCCGTGTGTTTCCCAAGCTTCATAAGACCCAACCATTATCGACTCATTGGCTCAAGCATCCCGAAAAGCAAAACGCGCAATTACGGCGCATTGTCGATCGCGTTCGCAATTCTCTAGAGCTGCGGGTGGTGCTGCAAACGGCGACGGATGAACTAGCCACCCTGCTAACGCTCGATCGCTGTAGCTTTCTGTGGTACTTCCACGATACCAGGCGGGTTCAGGTCGTCTGCGAAAGTATGCCTTCGCCTGCTGCTGCCTTACACCCAAAAACATTTGGACCCGGCTATTACTCGTTAGATACCTTTGGCGCAACGGCAGCGTTGATTGCTCGCGGTGAACTGGTTGTTAGCAATGGTTCTGGCTCTGGCTCGGCTCTAGGGCGGTTTTTGAGGCTGCTATTGAAACCGTGGAGTTGCGTTTGGGGCAACGGTAGTGGGCAAAACACGCCCTTAGTGCTGGGTGCGATCGCCAATCTGCTCGTACCTGTGAAAACTCAAGATGGCTCGAATGGCTTTATTGCCTGTCTTTCAGAAGCACCGCGTTCCTGGTCAGCCGCCGAGGTTGAGTTTATTCAGTCGATTGCCCAACAGCTTGAAATTGCCATTCAGCAGGCGCAACTGTATGAACAAACTCAAAAGCAGGCACAGCGTGAACGGTTGGTTAATCAAATTACAGCGCAAACACGCCAGAGCTTTGAGTTAGGAGCTATTCTCAGCGGTGCGATCGCCCAGTTACTGGATGCACTTCAGATCGATCGCTGTCTGGTGCATTTGGTTGAAGATTTGAGTGATGAGCGCTCTCAAGCGGTGATGGAAGGAGCAGGGGAAGCAAGGGAAGCAGGGGAAGTAAGGGAAACAAGGGAAGCAGGGCGCGATCGCGATGCCTTTCGGCTCAAGCATCTGTATGAAGTTTGCCGTCCACCTTTTCCTGCCACGATCGAGGCGTTTGATATTAACGGTCCCATTACTTGCTGGGTAATTCACAACCGCCGCCGTGTCGTTATTGCGGATGTGACGCAAGACGAGCGCATTGGTCCTTGCAACGCAGAGTATCAGCAGGCGCAAATTCGCTCATCGCTTGTTGTGCCAGTGCAAACCAAAGAGACCTTACACGCCATTCTTTACCTCAATCAGTGTTCTTATGCTCGCTACTGGTCTAAAAATGATCAAAAGCTGGCGCAAGCGGTTGCCGATCAGTTGGCAATTTCAATTCAGCAGGCACATCTTTACGATCAGACCAGGCAACAAGCGGCAGCCAGTGCAGCCCAAGCAAAGCATTTAGCCGAAACGCTCACCGAATTGCGGCTGACTCAGGCTCAACTGATCCAGAGTGAAAAGATGTCGAGCCTGGGACGTTTGGTGGCAGGGGTTGCCCATGAAATCAATAATCCAATTAATTTCATCTATGGCAATATTCCCTATGTTGAAACCTACGTTCAAGACCTGATTCAGCTACTCAACGCGTATCAACTGCACATCACTAAGCCAGATGATGCCTTGCAGAAACTGGCAAGCACGATCGAACTCGATTTTCTGGTAGACGATCTGCCCCGTATTCTTCATTCGATGCGCGCTGGAGCCGATCGCATTCGGCAAATTGTCCTTTCACTGCGTAACTTTGCCCGCCTGGACGAAGCCCAACTAAAGCAGGTTAATCTCCACGAAGGCATTGAAAACACGCTGCTGATCCTGCAAACGCACCTTGACGCAGACATCAAAATCATTCGTCAGTATGGCGAACTGCCTGAAGTAGAGTGTTACCCCAGTCAGCTTAATCAGGTTTTTTTGAATCTTCTGGTAAACGCGGTAGAAGCGCTGAGCCATTGGCAGGGCGAGATGAAAACGATCGCTATCTGCACCGATACGATCGCCAGCAACGGCATTCAGCCAGAGATGATCCGCA
>JBBSHC010000386.1:0-4563 GCA_038253425.1 Leptolyngbyales cyanobacterium
ATGGCTTTTGGAATGGTACTGAGACTATTTTTTACTAATAAATCGCCAGAATTCTAGCAGTAGTAAAAAGTTCCCGATCGCGGCAAGGTTTTTGAAAACCTCACAAAGCTCCTTTGATGATGAATCTCTTGCAAATATTCTGAGTTATTCAGAATCATTACAGCAATCAAGTCTAGTTCCTCAAAAGGTACTTCGTTCGCTTTTATACCAAGAGCGAAAAAGGCGGCAGGTAAGCCGCAGTCGTTGCAAAACTAACAGTTTACCTTTGCCTTTTACCGCTTACACTCACTGCTTAGAACGTAAATGTTGTCCGCACAATCCCGATAGTGATCGTGTCATTTGCTGAGTTTTGTCGGGGGTTGAAAACTAGAATGACACCGGGAGTAATGCTGATGTTATCTGACACCCTGAGACGGTAGAACGCTTCAACGTGAGTTGTCCTGCCTGGTTGGTCCCCCGAAGCCGCCAGCAAATTGCCCTCGCTGACAAAGCTAGGGACGTTGCGACCAAGGGGAAGATCGCTGCTGATAATTCGTGGTGGCTGACCCACGTAGATCGCGCCCAAGTTACCCGGAGCACCCAGGTCTGGGAAGTTGAGAAACGCCATCCAGTTGATGGTTTCCACATTGCCAGAGAAGCCTCTGAGATCAGACGTGGTATAGCCTGCCCAGCCGCCGATCGTGAAACGAGGGCTAACTCGCCACGCGATCGTACCGCCAACCGCATTGGTTTTAATGGGCGCACGGAAGGAGGACGGATTAGGCAATGCCAATTGATCATCACCAACGCTGGTACCTAAAAATCCGCTAGGGGAATAAGCATTGACATAGTTAAGGGCAATATCAATGGTGCGGGTTGGTGCAAAGGTAAGCTGTGCGCCCACTGTCGTTGCCCCGTTTCTGCCACCAAAGAGCCCACCATTCGTTGGGTCTTCGGGGCGATTTGCAGAGTAAACTCCCTGCAACGAGATTGCAGGCGTGATTTGCCAGTCAAACCCAACACCACCGCCATCGCCACCAATGTTTTGAATCGGGTTACGCTGTGCGAAGCGGGAGAGCGGTCCCTGCCCAGCGCTTTCGATGCGGTTAGCCCCCCGAAAGACGTTAACCATGTTGACACCGATCGGTCCGGCAATAATGGCAAAGTTGTTGCCAATTAGTTGTCGGAAGGTCAAATCGCTCAGCCTGACTGAGTTATTTGAATCCCCTTCGTATCCCAGTAGTACATCGTTGGTCAGTAATTGATTACCATACGATCGACCGGAGCCTGCCTGTAAGCCCGTAAGCAACAAACTACGCTCGTTGAGCTGGGTATACAGGCTCAATTGCGTGTTTGAGATTACGTTAACGTTATCGTCGTTGCCGTTAAATCTAAAGCCAGCCAGTGAGATATCAGGGCTGTTACGTCCTTGTACACCGACAATGACCTGACCAAAAAGCTTGGTCGTCGTAGAAAACTGCTGTTTCTCCAAAGTGCCAGTGCGGGCTTCCAAGGCATCGACCCGTCCCCGTAAGGTGGCAAGTTCCGCCGCAAACTCCTCTTGAAGTTTTTGCAGTGCTACCAGATCCTCTTTTTTGACGAGATCACTGGTGCCTGCTGCAACGAGTTCATTAATGCGATCGAGACAGGCATTGACGCCCGCCGCAAACTCATAGCGGGAGAGTGCGCGATTACCTCGAAACGTTTTGTCGGGATAACCAACGATGCAGCCGTAGCGCTCTACTAGCGATTGCAGCGCTTGAAACGCCCAATCAGTTGGCTTGACATCTGTAAGCTGCGAAACGGACGTGACCTGATCCATGCCGTTGGCTGGATTAGCAGTAGCCGCATCTAAGCTGGCGACATCACTGACTTGGTCTGTCTGTTCCGATAGCGTTGCTTGTGCAGACGGTAACGCTGAGGCGATCCGCATGGAAGACGCGATCGCGCTTGCTTGAGAAGTGGCTAACGGATGGACGATCGCAGATGGCTGATCGACCGCTGGCGTCACTAAAATTGATCCTTCAGGAGCTGACGCCAATGCAGGCGCGCTCATAAAAAGCCCCAGTACCGCTGATGCTAGTGCTGGGGAAACTAATTTCTCAGATGTGAATAAACGGGGTTTCATACCTACAACTCCTCTACATACAACCAGTGTTCCCCGGTAGATGCTTTATGGAACAGGTCGCCCCTTTACCGTCACATAAATTTGTAACGAGCAATACTGTCGTCCATACTATAGCTCTCATGTCATGCGATCGCACTCATTCCAGCATTCAAGTTAATCAAACCTTCAAAATGCCGTTAAACAGTCGGTCACACGCGACGATGCTAGATGCTAAAAGTGCCGCTGTTTTTTGCCAAACCGTAGTTGATGCTCTGGTCAAAGCAAACGTCTGCCTTTACAGCCGCCCGTTGGCAAGATACACCGACTGAAAGCAGCATCGTTAAGCGGAACCGTTGGCTGCCTCAGGGTCTGTCATTGGTGGCAGGCTAATCACATAGCGGTAGCCTGATTCTGGTGCGCCCTGAATGGTAACGCAGCCGTCGTGCAGTTCTGCTAGTTGGCGGCTCAGGAGTAGCCCTAAATTATTGTTGAGGTTGGCTGGTTGTGCCTTGCTTTCTGCGACCATAGGCGCTCGATCGATCGCGGTGGTTGCAGCAGTATTGCCACCTGCTGTGTGCTGTGTTTCCCATTGAGCCTCGTAGAGGCTGTCTTGTCTATAGAGACTATCTTGCTCATAGAGGCTATTTTGCAGCTCTGCATCATCCATCCCAGTTGGCGCTAAAGAGTGATGCGAGTTTACCTCTGTGTACGGCAAGCCTTCTCCGAGCCAGGGATGCGAGACCCAAACCGCGATCGTCAGATTGGCACCCCGATGGGAGACGTGCAGTCGGACGATGCTGCCCGCGTTGGAAGACTGAATCACGCTGAACACCAGGTGATACAGCATTTGCCGCACCTTATCTTTATCGAGCAGCCAAATGCGACGACCCGGCTCAACCGACAGACGAATTTGTTGTTCGCGGCGCTGCGCTGCCTGTTCTAGCGTGTTGATTGCCTGTTGGCACAACATCTCAATATCGATCGACGTAAGATTAAGTCTCTGATTGTCGTCTTTTAAGTTGGATAATTCTAAAATTTCGTTGACCAGCGATAGCAGGTATTGCCCACTGTGATGAATAATACCGAGGTATTCTTTCTGTTTGCCCGTTAACGGTCCGTAAATTTCGTGGGTCAGCACACTTGCCATGCCCATAACCGAGGTGAGGGGGGTACGAAGCTCCTGTGTTAGTTGGCTGAGTAGCTCAATCTTGAGCTGGCTGGCGATCGACAAACCAAGAGCTTGAGACGATTCCTCTGATCCGTCACGGGCATCGCGTAGGGGCGTTTTCGATGGGACTGCTTGCTTTTTAACGGTTTGTTGACGCTCAAATTCGCTCATGCTCCAGCGGGCAGTTAGCTCCAAAAACTCAATTTCCTTTGCTGTAAAGGGGTGTGGTCTCAAATCCATCACGGCTAACGTACCAATGCAAAAGCCACTGGCGGTGATCAGCGGCACACTTAGGTAGGCACGAACACCATGCTGTTGGGTAAGTTGACTGTCTGCAAAGGCAGGATGCGTAAACGTGTCTGCGATCGCAAGCACTTGATGGCTGTCTACTACATAAGAGCAAAACGATTCAGAGCGCAAGCACTGGCGGGACGTTGCCAGTTCGTTCATCAACCCTAGCCGCGACAGTCCGACGGATGACTTGAATCGTTGATAGTCCTGCTCCATTAGCCCCAGAATGCAGACCGGAACATCAAGAAAATGTGCGGCGGTCTGAACGGCTTCCTCAAAGACTGGAACGCTTTCTGACTCCCGTAAACCAAGCGCTGTCATTGCTGTCATTCGTCGTTGTTCGCGCACTGCGACGGTTGAACCGTCAAGGCGGCAAAATAACCTGTTGTCAAGGTTCATCATTTCGACCTCTAACCCCTATGTGTCACCGTCGAAGCCTTGCCATACCTCAAGGGTCTTCAACTATACACATCTTTCCCTAACACTGGAGGCGATGAACACACGAGAACAAGAGAGATTACTGATCTTTGCGTCTCGTCATTGCTTCACTCAGGAAGGATTACTGAGTGAAGCGATCGCATCGGTAAGTGGCTGAGGACAAGACTTTAGTGAATGGTCAAGTCAACAATTGGCTTACCGATCAGGCAGCGCCAATGGCAGGTGAACAAATCAGGAACCTGGACGTGCAAGCTGGCGATCGCAGGTGCAGCAGGAAACGGCAGCAGGCGATCGAAGCAAATAGCTCCTTCCTGCCAGCTAAACTGCATCAGATAGACTGCTGGTGGAGCGTCGAGCGATCGTACCAGTCGCTGAGCAAGGGCGTAGAGTGGTTGTCGTTGCTCATCAGTCAGATGAATGGGCTGCTGATAGCTTAGAACTGCTGATGGTTCGGCAGGCACAGAGGCATCCCTAGCAATACCAATGACTTCAGCGTAAAGCGGACCTTTGGCTGTGAGAACGATCGGAAGCCACAAATCCCCCTGACCTGTAGCATATTGCCATTGTGCTAACCGCTGCC